>JACDNU010000027.1 GCA_017656505.1 Archaeoglobus sp.
AGAAAACGATTCAGAGCGGGATCGTAACCTATGACATCCACCGACACGTTGGCGGAAAGAAGGTCGGAACGAGGGGGTTTGCGGAGGAGGTTGTGAGGAATTTGGATTCGATGAGGTGACCCCATGCCAACACTAACGGAAAAAATCTTATCTGAAAAAAGCGGGAGAGAGGTGAGGGCTGGAGATATAGTAATCGCGAGGATAGATCAGATAGCATTGCAGGATGGGACCGCACCCCTTGCGATAAAGCAGATAAGAGATGTTGAGGTTGAGATTAAGGCTTGCCATATTACCCACTTTTTTGTGGATCACGCTTCTCCTTCTCCGAGAAAGGAATTAAGTAACGATCAAAAGCTAATAAGGGAGTTCGCTGAAGAGTGCGAGGCGGACTTCAATCCGCCGGGTGAAGGAATAATCCACCAGATAATGGTGGAGAGGTATATAAAGCCAGGAGACCTCGCTGTTGGAGCGGACTCACATACATGCACATACGGTGGGCTTGGAGCTTTCTCAACTGGGATGGGGTCAACGGATGTTGCTGTCGCGATCATGCTCGGGAAGAACTGGTTTAGAGTTCCGGAATCTTTCAGGTTCGAAATAGATGGGGAGTTTTCCAAAGGTGTTTACGCCAAAGACCTGATTCTTAAGATAATTGGCGATCTTGGAGTTGATGGAGCGACATACAAGGCAATGGAGTTTGCGGGAGAGGGAGTCCGGAAAATGGATGTGGAGAGCAGACTAACGATAGCGAACATGGCTGTGGAGTGTGGAGCAAAAGCGGGGATATTCCCCTCTGATGAGAGGACGAGAGAGTATCTCTCTAAACTCGGAAGAGGAGAGGATTTCAGGGAAATCATAGCTGATGAGTCTGCGGAATACGAAAAGGAATTTTATTATGATCTTAACGATGTCGTGCCGATGGTTGCTAAGCCCCACAATGTGGATAATGTGGTTAGTGTGGAAGAGCTTGAAGGAGTAAGAGTGGATCAGGTATACATTGGAACATGTACGAACGGGAGAATATCTGACTTGAGGGTTGTTGCGGAGATCCTTAAAGGCAGGGATGTAAGGAGAGGTGTAAGGCTTCTGGTAGCTCCCGCAAGCAGAAGGGTGTACCTAAGAGCGCTGGAAGAGGGAATAATAAAGAGGGTTGTTGAGGCTGGAGGAGTTATCCTCCCGCCGGGATGTGGTCCGTGCGTAGGTATACATCAGGGTGTTTTAGCGGATGGAGAAGTTTGTCTTTCCACCCAGAATAGGAACTTCAAGGGCAGAATGGGTAATCCTGAGGCGGAAATATATTTGGCTTCCCCAGTAACAGCGGTAGCCTCAGCGTTAAGGGGAGAGATTGCAGATCCAAAGGAGGTTTTATAGATGGGAAAGGCCTGGAAATTTGGAGAAAATATCTCTACGGACCACATAATTCCGGGAAGGTATTACCACCTCAGGAGCAATCTTGCCGAACTTGCCAAGCATGTCATGGAGGATGCAAATCCTGATTTTGCGAAGAAGGTGAGGCCCGGCGATTTCATAGTGGCCGGGAACAACTTCGGAATGGGGAGTAGCAGAGAGCACGCACCGCTTGTGATAAAGCTGACAGGAATCTCGGCTGTGATAGCAAAGTCCTTCGCAAGGATTTTTTACAGGAATTCCATAAACGTTGGATTACCGCTGCTCATTGCAGACACAGATTCTATCGACACCGGAGACGAGCTGAAGGTGGATTTCGAGAACGCAAAGATAAAAAATCTGACAAAAAACTTTGAGATCGAACTCACTCCGATTCCTGAATTCATGAGAAGGATACTGGAACAGGGTGGCATACTAAACTACCTCAAAGAGGTCGGAGACCTGAAAGGGACTTGAAAGGGGAGCTGAAGGGGGTCGAGCACCTAACTTCGCCCAAAAGCCATGACAAAACTTTATTTTAGTGCCACTTTTGTTTCAGGGAAGGCAGCTTATGCTTACGTTCTACCTAGAATTGCAGATAGGGGTATCATAAATGGAACCAGAATCGTGGCAGAATACCTAGCGCTTGTAAGGGGTCTGAAAAAAGCTATTGACAATGACAGAACGAAACTAACCGTGTTGGGACCAAAACTCGTGATCAATCAGCTGAACGGAGTTACCCCAGTTAAATCTCGAAAAGTCCTTCCCCTGTACCAAGAGGCAAGGGAATTGCTTTCAAGTTTCAGAAAGATCGAGCTAGCCGCAGTTCAGTGGAAAAGAAACAAAGCATTCTCCATTTCTACCCGTGCGTTAATAGACTTTTTCGAAAAGGGGGCGATTGCGAGAAGTAAAAAGATATCCGACAGACACATACACAGAACCGGGGGCCTGAAGTTCGACGTGAAGGGATATACGGTTGACTTGGGAAAAGAGACGTGCAACTGCCCTTTTTTCATCAAAACAAATGACACGGATATTAGAAAGAGCGGGATACAGATAAGATGCGAGCACATATTTGCAGCCGAGAGGTACATTTCGAGGTGAGGCTTATGAAGGTAAGAAAGCTCCAGCTCGTGGGTAGAACGAGTTACATGGTTTCAATTCCCAAAGAATGGATTTCAAAATACAGACTGAAACAGGGAGACGAAATTATCCTACAAGAGCATGAGGAATTCGTAATCATTAAACCCTCTCAAAAGGAGAGGGAGGAGATCAGGGTAGAGGTCGATAGGATTCCAAGCTATGATAAAACCTCGCTCAAGAGGCTCCTAAGTTCCGTTTACTCGCTGGGTGTTGACAGGGTTGTACTCCAGCACGAAAACATCGGGAAACATATAACCGAAGTTTCTGAAATTTCCCACAAGTTCATCGGAATGGAGGTTCTTGACCATACAAACAACAGCATAGTCCTCCACATCTTCACGATACCGGATTTTGATGTAGTCACCATAATAAAAAGGATGCACCAGATCCTCTCCGGAATTTTAAATGAGATAAAAAGAAATTTATTTACAAGGGAACTGGAAACCGTAGAGATCGTAAACGACAAGATAAACAGATACAAGGAAGATTTTAACAGGTTTTATCTGCTAGCCATCAGGCTGGTAAACAGGCGCATGAGAGAAATACCAATATCTGAATGGGATGAACTCCGTTTTATGCTCGGCGCCAGAATGATTGCCAAATTTTATGAGGAGATTGCAGACACGCTCCGCGTACTTTCATACTATCTATGGGAACACAGCATCGATGTAAGAAAAGAGATCCACGGATTCATCGTAGAGCTTGGAGAGGCACTCGATCAAGGGTTTGAAGCTTTTATGAAATCAGACATAGCCCAGTCTCAGAACTACATTTCGTTTGTTGAGGGAATACTCGATGAGATACAGAAATCAATCAAAACGGATCAGGAAGGGGCAATTTTGAAAGAACTCCTAATCCAGATATACAGAATGCTTGAATCCATTGGAGATGTATCCTTCACAAAAAACATTCGGGAGATTCTAAAACCCTGAATTAGGATAAAATCAACGATCGGAAATCTTAAATATCCTCCATCTGTGATTACTGAAGCTGTAAAAGGATTAAGGAGGATAATTATGGGCTGGAAATCTCATGGTTTTCGATTCAAGTCAGGCAGGAAGCTCAGGAAAAGGGTAAGGGAGAGAGGATTAAAGATAAGAAAAACTCTCCAGCAGTTTGAAGTAGGCGACAAGGTTCATGTGGAGATAGAGCCTGCCATGCAGAAGGGCATGCCCCATCCAAGATTCCATGGCAGAACCGGAGAGGTTGTTGGAATAAGGGGCAAAGCTTATCTCGTTAAAGTGAGAGATGGGGGAAAGTACAAAACCCTCATCGTTAGACCCGAGCACCTTAAAAGCCCCGGAGGTTCCTCATGACGTTTAAAGAAGTTATAGAATTTGATTACATCACAATTTCCGAAGCAAAAGAGATTATGGAAGAAATCGCTAAAAAAAGGCAAGAAAAGGCTGATTTGCTTTACGAAACCCGAAGGGGCTTGAGACATTTGAGGAACTTTGCTAAGCTTCCTCCTGAGCAGGCAAAGGAGTTAGTTGAAGAGCTTGAAAAGCTCCCGCAGGTCGGCAGAAAGGACCTCGCGGTAAAAATAACCGATTTAATGCCTGAGATACCCGATGAAATACGGACTATTTTCGCTAAGGAGAGGTACAACATAACCGCTGAAGAGATCGAGGAAATTCTCGAAATCGTGGACAAATACAGATGAATGTTTGAAAAAAATTATATAGTTATCTTACTATTTAATCCTATCAAATGAAGGAGAGAAGGCTATGGAGGCAGGAGATACCAGAATTGAACAGGGATATCCAAGAGCAAGAAGATACGACGAGAGAAGGCATGAGAGGAGGAGGGAGATAGATAAATCGAAGATGGAAGATTATGCGTACATAATCGACTTCATGCCTTACGGACATCCCGACGATAAGCGACCGATTCATAAAAGGGAACCTCTCGCTCAGGTAGTTGGGGAGAAAAGGTTCACCCTTCTTGAAGTCAGCATAAGAAAGGGTGAGAATCCCCTCGTGATGGATAGGGTTTTCATAGGCAAGGGGGAGAGGGATGTTGTTTACAAGATAAAGAAGAGATTGAGGTATGAAGATCTCACTCCAGCCGCGAAATCCGAGCTTCCTTACGTTATCGAATACATCATAAAACAGAATGAGGACAGATTCGTGGAGATCTTTAACAAAGCAGAACCGATCACGACGAAGTTCCACCAGCTGGAGCTTCTTCCGGGTGTGGGGAAGAAAACGATGTGGGCCATAATAGATGAGAGGAAGAAGGAACCCTTCAAGAGCTTCAAGGATTTGGCTGATAGAGTTAAAGGATTGCAGCATCCTGAAAAACTTATTCTGAACAGAATACTTTACGAGATTAAGAATCCTGGTACGAAATACAGAATCTTTACTTAAATTAAACTAATCTTCCAGATGAGACTTTTGAAGCAGAAAGACCAGCATATTTTGATGGATAAGGTTGTTTTAAGAAGAGTAGTTGAGTATGCCGAAATATCGGATGATGAAGTCGTGCTTGAGGTGGGAAGCGGGCCCGGAAATCTTACTTTCGAGCTTTTGAAGAGGGCAAAGAAAGTTATTGGGATAGAGAAGGATCACAGAATGGTTGGAATGCTTAGAAGAAAGTTCAGCAGGGAAATCCAAGAAAGGAGGTTTGAGCTGATTCAGGGGGATGCACTGAAGATTAGCTTCCCAGAGTTTGACAAGTTCGTTGCTAACATCCCGTACAGCATCTCTTCTCCTTTAACATTTAAGCTTCTCGATCATAAATTTAAGCTAGCCATAGTTATGTACCAGAAGGAGTTTGCGGAAAGACTTACTGCCAATGCTGGCACGAAAAAGTACGGTCGGCTAAGCGTGATGGCAAAGGCGCTTTGCAAGGCTGAGATAATGGAGATCGTTAGCAGAAGAGCATTCAAACCAATTCCAAAAGTTGATTCTGCTATAGTTAAGCTGATTCCCACAAAAAATTTCGATGTCGAAGACTTGCAGCTTTTTGGGGAGCTTGTGAGGAAAGCATTTTCCATGAGACGGAAGAAATTCGGGAAGGCTATTGAGGAGTGGTGCGAGGAGAACGGGGTTGATCTGGCTATTCTGGGAAAATTTAAGGATTACTTCGATAAAAGGCCGGAAGAGATTGAGGCAGAGGTTTTTGCCTCGATGGCTAATGAGGTGAGCAGGTGGAAGTCTATCCGGTAGCTGAGGATACCCAACTACTGTTAGAAGCAAGCTTAGAGGAAGTTAGGAGTGAAGACCTAGTACTAGAAGTCGGAACGGGAAGCGGATTCGTGGCAAAGGAAATATCCAAAAGATGCAGATTTCTGGTTGCCTCCGACATTAATCCGCATGCAGCAAAAAAAGCAAGGGAAGCTGGATTGAATGCCGTTATCGCGGACTTGCTCAGCTGCTTCAGGAAAAAATTCAGCCTGATTCTCTTCAATCCTCCCTATCTCGAGCTTGAAGAGTTTGAAAGAGAGGGAGACTGGCTGGAGAAGGCAATAGATGGTGGTAAGAAAGGCATGGAAATAATTGAGAGATTTTTGGCTGAGCTGGACGATGCACTTGTTGAAAATGGGAGAGCAATTCTTATCCACTCATCGATAAATCTGCCCGAAATTTATGAGGCTGTTTGGAGAGAAGGTTTTAAATATGAAATTTTGAGAGAGAAAAAGCTTTTCTTTGAGAAACTGTACGCTATTAAAATTTACAGGTGATTGGATGAAATCTGATGCTAATACTGATGCTGATGCTAATGCCGATGCTAATGCTAATGTTAAGAAACTCAAGGTAGGTATCATTCTAAGAGGAAAAGAGAGAGAGAAGGATGTCGAGCTCATGGCAGAGCATTTCGATGTAAAATCATTCATGCTTCCTCAATTGCCGGAGCTAATTGACGAGCCCGAAACGTATCTTCCGGATGATGATTTCTACAATGTTGACATGATCGTTTCATATGCAGCCCACCCCGACATCAATCTTGGGTTGATCAGGAAAGCCTCGCAACACGGAGTGGGTTTGATAATCTTTTCTGGCGGCTCAAAAGCTGGCTCTCCAGTTCAGCTGAAAAAGGAGGCCGAAAAGCTTGGAATCAGGGTGATATGGGAGGAGATATGCTGTGCAACCCCGCAGATCGAGGGTTATTCGGAATTCTTCAAATACTTCGGTGCTCCCGAGTTTGAGGTGAAAGTTGAAAATGGCAAAGTTGTCGATGTAAAGGTTAAAAGAACCGCCTTCTGCGGGGCGAGCTTTTTCGTGGCGGAGAAAATAAAAGGTCTGTCAATTGAGGAGGCCCCAACCAAAGCCGGCTACTTCACTCAAATCTTTCCATGCTACGCCACGAGGGGGATAGAGGGTGGAATTCACAGGGCGGCGAGAGTTCACAAGAGGGCGATTGAGAAGGCTATTGAAAAGGCTTTGCGGAAGTAGAAGTAAATAAGAGAAAGGAAAAATAGGGAAAAGAGTAGGAAAAAAGAAAGAGGAAAGATTAAAATGGGTTTCAGGCTTTTCAAGAAGGAGAAAAAGAAGGAAGTAGGATTGGAAGAGCTGGAAGAAATTCTGAAAGAGGAGATAGAGGCTCACAAAAGAGAAGTTGAAAGATTTGCTGAAGAAAACTATTCGAATTTAAAAGAGGCTGTAGAAGGCTTGCTCCACGAAATCGACTCGATTAAGGTTGAAGTTTTACCTCAAAGGCTCAAAGGCGTTACGAAAAACTTCATCTCGATGATGAGAAAGCAGTGGCAAGTGGAAGAAAAAAATCCTACCGAATTTTTCGAGGAGGTTAGCGGTAGAGCTGCCAAGCTTGCCGTATCGATGAGGAAAGCCTTTCGGATCATCTTTGCGATAAAGCTTCCAGAGTTTGAAGGGATAAATCAGAAGATTAAGGAGGTTACTTCCATACTGTCTGCCTACGAGGAAAAAAAGAGTGATCAGAGCATACTAATAAAGCAAGAAATTCTGGAGAAAATTGAGGAGTTAAAGGAGTTAGAACATCTCATCTCAAAAGCTAAGGATAAGATCGAGAGACTGGAGGTTGAAAAAGTTGAAGGAATTGGAGAGAGCGGAGGGATTGGAAAGACTGGATGGAGTGGAAAGGCTGGAGATGCTGAGGAGACCGAGGAGACTGGGAAGACTAAGGGGGCTGAGGAATATCGAGAGAAGGAAGAAGAGTTAAAGAGAAAATTATCGAGGCTTGAAAGCGATCTCCAAAAGAAACTTGGCATGGTCAGAAAGCCTCTGAGGATTTACGCCCATATGGTTGGGGAGAGATTGGAGATTGCATCATACAGGGATCTTGAAAGGATGAGTTTCCAAAAATTGGCTGAAAAAGCAAGATCGGAAATACTGAAAGGAACTCTTGAGGTCAAAGACTCTCAGAAGGAAGGGATTCTTAAAAGCCTTGAGTTCATCGCAAGAGGAGAGACAAAGAGAGTTATTGAGGAAATAGATTCTTTGAAAAAAGAGATCTCGGCCTTACAAGCAAAAATAAAAACGATAGAATCAAAAAAGAGATCTGAGATTATCGGCAAAAAGCAGAAAGTTGAGAAGGAAATCACCTCACTTAGAAGGCAGCTGGAGAACTATGTTCAAAAAAGGAAAAAGCTCAAGGGCGAGATAAAGAAAATCACCGAATCTCTCCCTTATAATCTTCTCGAAGAAGACTAGAAAGACTAGACGAGGTACTTAAACTAGATACACCTTGTCCTTCTTCCTCACCCTCTCTTTAACTTTTATTCCAACCATATCTCCTGGCATTGCAACATCAACGGGCTTTCGATCTATTTCCATAGATTCAACAACCTGCTCAAAATCGGTTGTTGCACCCTTTATCCTTATTTTATCTCCCTTTTTGAGGGTTTTCGTTAGTACGACAGCGGCAACTCCGACTTTGGAAAAGTAGTGCGTTACAGTTCCAACCTCTTCCATGGATTTATTCTATCGTAAACATTTTTATTGTTATCGATGTGCTGGGCTTATGAATCTGGTGATGGAAGGAATTTTTGTTCCTCATGTGACCCCTTTCAAAAGAGATGGTGAGATTGACTTTGATGCTTTGGAAGTTCTTATCCCTTTCTGGAAAAAAATGGGGATAGGGCTAGTTAGTTTGGGAAGCAATGGTGAAGCAGTTTTTTTATCCAGAGAGGAAAGACAGAAAGTCCTTGAATTCGTTGTGGAAAGGGCAGGAAAGGTAATAGCCGGAACCGGGGCGGCTGGAACGAAGGAGACGATAGATTTTACAAAGGATGCTGCTGACGTTGGGGCTGAAGCCGCCTTGATTGTAAGTCCCTACTACTTCAAACCCTCTCCTGAAGAAGTTTTTGAGCACTACTCAAGAATAATCGATGCAGTCGATATTCCAATCATCCTTTACAGCGTTCCAAAGTTTACCGGATATGAGATCGATCTGCAAACCATCTCGAAGCTCGTCGATGAACACAGCCAGATAATCGGGATCAAGGATTCAAGCGGGTCGATTGGAAGGATAGCCGAGCTTGTCAGACTCGTTGGAGATAGAATTAAAATTCTGGCCGGAACGGGAGATCTGATTCTTCCCTCTTTAATTATGGGTGCGAGTGGCGCAATAGTTGCGATCGCTAACGTGGCTCCGGAAATCTGTGAGAGGCTCTGTGGAAGCTTTAGAAAAGGGGATCTAGAAACGGCAAAGGAGCTTCAGCTAAAGCTCACACATCTAAATGAGATTCTCGTAAAAAGATTCAATCAGCTGAGTACTATAAAGGAGGCGTTGAATCTCCTCGGCTTAAATGCTGGCTTTCCGCGTTTGCCGATGCTGCCTTTGGGAGAGAACGAGAGAAATGAGATTAGGAATGCACTTGTATCTTTAGGTTTGTTGGAGAGTGAGGATTAATGGGGTTAGGAAGAATACTTTCCCAGATTGAAGGTGAACTGGATGAAAATTAAAAACCAAATCTTTGACGTGACAATCATCGGGGCAGGAGTTACAGGATGTTTTATCGCGAAAGAACTTTCAAAGTACAAGCTAAGGGTTTTGGTTGTCGAGAAGGAGCCGACCGTTGCGATGGGCCCTACAAAAGGATGTTCTGGCATAATTCATGCGTTTCAGCTCCCATTTGGGTCTCTTAAAGGAAAGCTATGCTTGGAAGGAAATAAACTAATGGATGAGGAGGCTAAAGAGCTCGGCTTCAGATTTAAGAGGGTCGGTTTACTCCTGATATGCAAATCGTTTCTTTCAAGCCTCGTAGCAAGAATCGTAAAGCCGTACTTCTCAAGGTATCTAGAAGTTAGATATCTCGGTGAGGAGGAGATAAAAGAGCTGGAACCGAATGTCGAAGCTAAGGGTGGACTTCTCTTTCCGAGCGGTGGGGTTGTGAATCCAGTAGAGATGACATTTAAAGCAAAACTATTTGCTGAGCTCAATGGAGTTGAATTCAGATTTGAGAGTAAAGTTGTTGGTATAGATGTTATAGATGTTGTTGATGCCAGTGATATTGGCAATATTGGCGATGTTAGCGAAGTTGGCGAAGTTGGTGGTGTTACAGATTCGACGGATGCTATGGATACAACGATGGGTACAGTGATGGATACAACGGATACGAGGGATACGGCAGATGAAAACCCATATTTTGAGGTAACGCTTGAATCGGAGGAAGGAGAGGAGAAAATAATTTCTAGGTATGTCATCAACTGTGCCGGACTTTATGCGGATGAGATTGCCGCGATGGTCGGGGATAAGATAAAAATAATTCCCGGAAAAGGCTCACATGTCGTCTTTGAGGACAAGGATTTCTCATACCACCTCATAGCAGTCCTCCCTTTAATGCCAGAAAGAAAGACGAAGGGAGGAGGATCGCTTGTTACGATAGACGGCAATCTGATTTGGGGCCCGAATTTGGTGGATGTGGAGAACAAAGAAGACAGAAGCGTGAAAAAGGAGGAAGTTGATGCTTTAATCAAAAAGCATTCCAAGCCATTCAAAAAGCTACCTGAAAAGGCTGTAAGCGTTTACGCGGGAGTGAGGGCTATAGCTGGAAAGGATTTCATAATAAACTCACCAATTAAAAATTTCATAAACGTTGCCGGGATTCAATCTCCGGGCTTAACAGCAGCTCCAGCGATAGCAAGGCTTGTTGTAAGAATTTTAAAGGAAAGCTTGGAAAAGAAAGGTTTAAGGCTGGAGAAAAAGGAGGAAAAATCGCTAAAACTAATTTCTTCCAGAGAGCAAAACGTAGAACCGATTTGCCACTGCAGAAACGTTTCCAGCGATGAGATATGCAGAATTATTTCCGATGGCGCGGGAACGCTAGATGACGTAAAGCATCTAACCGGTGCCACAATGGAGTGTGGAAGATGTTTGCCGGCGGTCCTTCAAATAATGGAGGAGAAGGGTTTACCTCTGAGAAAAGACACATGCAAGAGCTTTATCGCATGGAGGGATTGATTTGAGTTTGAAATCAATAGAAACTGAAGCTCTGGTTGTTGGAGCGGGCTATTCTGGAGTTTTACTCTCGAGCATTCTTGCTGAAAGGGGAGTCGATGTTTTAATCGCAAAGTCTTCGCTTGAAAGCGAGATAGAGGTATTTTTGAGGCTTGAAGTTCTGAGCTCTTACTACAGCGAATTCATTGAAGAATATAGAGAACTCCTCGCTCAACTTAGGCCCAGAGTTTTGAAAACTACAATTTTGAAAACGGAAAGAGAGAATGGGGAGGAGACGGAGAGGGCGAGATGGAAGGTGGAGAGCCCTCACTACAGAATAACGGCTGACGAGGTTTTCATATGCACGGGGTGCTATGACAAGCGAGTGTTTCCCTGTGGAGTTCTGGGAATGAGGCCAGCAGGAACTTTCTCCCTTCAGAACGCCTTAGAACTGATCTCGAAGGGATACAGAATTGGCAGAAGGGTTCTGCTTTTCGGAGAGAGAACGAAAATCTTTGAGATTGTTGAGGAGATGCTGAAGAAACTAAAGTATGAATGTGAATTCGTAGAAGGAGAGTACGCTGAGGTTTTGGGGAGGGAAAGGGTTGAGGGAGTGGTTGTAGAGGGAGAGAAATTCGAGAGGGAGAAATTCGAGTGCGACACCTTAATCTATTTCTGCGGAAGAGAAAGCTTCAATCCTTTCCGATTGGAGGGAGTTAAAGCGGGAAACATCAATGCGAAAACGTACGATTATGAGGAGGTTAGAAGGGATGTTCTAAGGTTGAAGTTTTAATGTTTTTAATGTTTAATACCTCTAACCTTAAACCTTAGTCCTTTAATCTTATTCCCTTCAATCTCCCCTCTGTATTTTCGCATGGCCACCAATGATCGAACTGTTCAGCTCGAGGTTTCTTATTTCGCATTGTTCGTCTATTATGCTCCTCCAGATCTTTCCCTTTCTGATAACGACTCCGTCAAAGATTACGGATTCGCTTACATCGGAGCTTTCGATAATGCAGTTTCTTCCTATGTATGCATACGGCCCGATTATCGATCTCCCAGTGATCCTACTTCCATCCTCGATCACGACGGGCGGAATTATCTTCGAATACCTCTCGATCTCGACTTCGCCAGTGAAATTTTCGAGGTAGAACTTTATCGCTTCTATGTAAGAATCGGCATTTCCCACATCATACCAGTTCCCATTTGAGAATGGGAAGCCATAAAGCTCGGTTTTTCTGCACAGATACGCAATGAAATCGCCGAGGTTGTCATGCTTTTCTCCGGAGCTTACGTAGTCGATGAGTAGCTTCACAGCTTCTCTGTTGAGGGCGTAGATTCCTATTCCAACGAGGGTTGATGGTGGCTTTTCTGGCTTCTCGATGAAGCTAATTATCCTCTCACCATCAACCTCTGCGACTCCATATCTCGCGGCAAGCTCTGGGTCGCCAACATCGTATAAAGCAGTAGCCGAAGCTCTCTTCTTTCTATAAAACTCCACGAATTCGTCGAGATCGAAGGAGAAGAGGTTATCGCCAGCAACAACGAAGAGTTCGTCATCGACAAGCTTTGCAATCTCTGCTAGGGCTTTGACGGCTCCCAGTTTCTCCTCTTCCTTCAGAGTACTTTCCACTATAAGCTCTACGTCTTTATCCTTTCCCCATTCCTTGAAATCTTCCTCAAAACGCTTGTTCGTGGAAACTATTATCGGAAAATCGAACTTCTTCACCTTTTCGTATATGTGGTCTATGATCTTTTTCCTCCCTATGGGAAGCAGAGGCTTTGGTTTCGTCTTCGTAATTGGCCATAGTCTCGTTGCATAGCCGCCCGCCATGATCACAGTCTTCATAATCGAAAAAAAGAATCGTTGTATAATAATCTTTTCTAATCTTTTCGAATCAGTTTCTTAAGACTCAAAACCATCAAAACAATTCGAATATCGCAAATCCCAAAACATTTCGTCAAAGGTTCCAGCTAATCACTTTTCATAATAATTTCACCCCAAATTATTAAATAGACCTTCTCCTTCAGAACGATAAGGTGATCGGATGGGTGATGAAAGTAAACCCAATCCAACGTTTGAAGTGCTAAAACTTCTCGAGGAAAATGCCCGATACACTTTCAGCGAGATAGCTGAAATAACCGGATTGGGAGAGGATGAAGTTAGGAAAATAATCAAGAAAAACGAGCAAGAAAAAGCAATCCTGAAGTACAAGGCAATCATCGACTGGGAGAAGCTTGGAGAGGAGTTTGTTGTTGCGGTAATCGATGTTAGGGTGAACCTCACTAGGGAGAAAAACTACGATGATATAGCCAAGAGAATAGCCAAGTTCCCTGAAGTTCATGCTGTAAGGCTTATAAGTGGTGAATATGACTTCCAGGTTGTTGTTAAAGGAAAATCCCTCAAAGAAGTTTCGATCTTCATCTCCGAGAAGATATCCACTTTGCCTGAGGTTAGGGACACGAACACTCACTTCGTCCTTAAAACATATAAGGAAGAGGGGGTTTTCCTCTTCAGCGATGAGGAAGATAGAAGGCTTGCAATCGTTCCTTGAGGTAGGTGAAGCTTAAGGCAGGTGAAGTAGCTAAATGAGGGTTGAGAGGATTAATAGGATCAACAATAGGATTAACAAAAAGCTCTTAGAAATAAAACCTTCAGGCATAAGGAAATTTTTCGATTTAATCATAGGCAGAGATGATGTGATCAGCCTCGGTGTTGGGGAGCCAGACTTTCCAACTCCTTGGCGAATAAGAGAGGAGATGATATACTCCCTTGAAAGGGGAATAACCTCATACACCTCTAATCACGGCTTGGAGGAGCTGAGAGAGGAAATATGCAAATATTACACGAAATTCGGAGTTGAGAGCGATCCGTCAAACGTTGTAATAACGTCTGGAGTCAGTGAAGGCTTTGATATTGCGGTAAGATCGATCATAAACCCGGGAGATTTCGTTTTGATACCAGATCCATGCTATGTGAGCTATGAGCCATTAAGCTTGCTGGCAGGGGGGAGAGTTATATCCATCCCCACTTCTCCAAATTTCAGACTTACATACGAACTCATCATGGAGTACTCCAGCAAGATAGATCCGAAAGTTTTGATCCTAAACTATCCGGCAAATCCCACAGGCGTGAGTTACAGCAAGAAGGAGCTTGAGGAGATCGCAGATGCGGTTATTGAAAGGGATATGGTAGTTCTTTCCGATGAGATATATGCTGAACTCTCCTACAAATTCCCCCATCGCTCGATAGCCTCGCTTGAAGGAATGGATGACAGGACAATCATCCTCAACGGATTTTCAAAGTCGTTTGCAATGACCGGAATGAGAATAGGCTATGTAATAGCGCCGCCTGACATCACTGATGCTTTACTCAAAATTCACCAGTATTCGATGCTCTGCGCCCCAACAACAGCTCAGATTGGAGCTATCGAAGCTTTAAGAAATGGTGAGGGGGAGCTAGAGCAAATGAGAGCAGAATATTTGCGCAGAAGGAATTTCTTTGTCAGGAAGCTCAGAAACTATCTTGGTGTGATGAAGCCTGAGGGAGCCTTTTACGCTTTCCCGAGTATTGCTGAAACAGGATTAACAAGCGAGGAGTTTGCTGAAAAGCTCTTGCTTGAAAAGAACGTTGCAGTCGTTCCAGGAAATGCATTTGGCGAATCTGGCGAAGGATTTGTTAGATGTGCTTATGCCGTAAGCATGGAGAAGCTTAGAGAAGCGGTTGAAAGGATAATAGATTTCGTAAATTCTTTGAAATAAGTTGACTAAACTGTAAGCTTCTTTGTCATTCTTATCCACTTTCCGAATGGGTCTTTCTCTTCAAAACCCAGCTTTTTGTAGAACTTCTGGGCTGAATAATTTTTGTGTCCAACCCAGAGTTCTGCAATCTTTCTACCTCTTAGCTTCATGTATTCAAAGGCTTTAGAGACGAGAACGCTCCCAATACCTCTCTTTCTGAATTCTGGAAGAACAACCAGCTCGTGAATCTCGCCAACCCTCCTCATCTCGAATGGACTAAACCAGTTCGTGTCAACCATTATGTAACCGATTGCTTTAGCTGGGGGATTTGAAATCTTAGAATTTGAAATCTTAGAGTCTCCTGATTCAGTCTCTTTAATTTCAGTCTCTTTAATTTCCGCAACGAAAAAACCGTCCCTATCTCGGGAGAACATCCACTTGAAGTAGCTTTTTATCTGTCTGTTTTTGGTATAAGCATACTCTTCGAGCCCTTCGTATGATCTCCTGTAAACTCTCACAAAATCTCCGATGTCGTTGTGACAAACGTTTCTCAGGTTGATTTTCGAAAGAAAATCCTTTTCCAGAGTTTTGCTCTTGTGGAGATTGGATTGTAAGGGTTGTAAAATACCAATATCGGAATTATCTGTTTCGTGATCGCCATCCCGATTGCAATCCTCGTGGTCGCTATCTTCTTCCATGTTTTAGAAAGCTACCATCTGGAGGCTTAAAAAACTTTCAGGGATTTAGGGTTTGGGCTTGGTTTAGCCCATCAAAATCAGCTTAGCATTAACCTACTTCGAGATAGTACATCATATGCCTGTCGGGAACGACGACTTCAGGAAGCCCTTTCTTTATATACTCGTCGCTCATATAAAGCCCACAATAGCATCTTCCATACTCCTTGATGTCTTCCTCGGCGTAAACGCACGGGCAGATGATTAGCTTGTCTATTTCCCTTTTACCAGTGGCGATTCTGCAAGGGCATATTGCGATGCTGAACCTCTCCTTGTTTTTTAGCAATCCCTCCGCAAAAGACCTCAAAAGCTCCTCATCGGGATTTACTTTCCATCCCTTCTTTTCCGCAACCCTTCTGAAAACTCTCAAAAAATCCTCAACATCCATCCTATCACCCGGAAAGCAGCTCTTTCAATTTCTCGGGACTGTATCCAAGAACCCATTTTTCTCCTTTAACAACAACCGGCACAGCGTAACTTCCAGAGATTCTGTGAACCTCTTCGATTGCCCTCTTTCTTTCTTCTCCCTTGAGTTCGTCAAGCCAGATAACTTCAAACTCAACTTTAGACTTTTTAAGAAAATCGAGAACCCTTTTACAGTGAGGGCAGGTTGTGAGGCCGTACATTCTCACTTCACTCATGAATTTAACTTCAAATCCACTCTATTAACTTTTTTGCCTAAGTTTTTGGATAAGACAGCTCAAAATAACAGCTCAAGTATTTCCCTTTTCAAATTTCTTTTTCAAGATAGAGATAAAAAGCGTCTGAATTCACGACCTTAAATCCAATGTGCTTGTAAAGTTGAATAGCATGGACGTTTTCCCTTTCTGTAATCGCTTCCAACTTCTTAACTCCAAAATCCCTCAAGAAACTCTCCGCAAACCTGATGAGTTCTTGGCCTATCCATCTTCCCTCGTAATCTTGATGAACGAAAACGGCAAACTCAGCCTTCTCGCCTTGCGGAACAACAACTATATGCCCTATAACCCTCCTCGCATGTTTTGCGATGAACATGTAACCTTTTTTGGATACATCATCTATCCACCCCTCTATCAGCTCTCTTCTTGTTGGAGGTAGTCCACAGCATCTTTTTTCCGGGCTAAAGTCCTCGTACATCTTTATGAGATTCTCTCTCTCCTCGGGAACATAACTAGTGATGAAAATGATGTCTCCATCTTTTGAGGTGAAAAATTCAGATCGGAAAAATTGTTGGGGCACATCCATTTTACTTAACCTTCCTAACTACTTTCGTTTAACCTCTTTAACCTTCAGCTTTTCCAAGTAATCTTCAAGGTACTTCTTTGAATCCAGAATGGCTTTTTCGTCTCTCAGCTCTAGGGTTAGGTATCCCTTGTACTTTTTAAAAGGTATCACACTCAGATCCAGATTCCCTTTGCCAAGAGGGAGGTGGGTGTCGTAGTCTCCTTTGTTGTCATGAAGGTGAATATTCGTAACCCTCTCGAAATGCTTTAGAAAGATGTCGTGACTCGATTTAACGTTCCAGTGACCAGCATCAAATGTCAGCCTCAGATCCGTCTCGCTAATCAAAGCATTTATCGCCTCCTTTGTCCTTTCATCTAGTTCTATCGTGTTCTCGAGGGAGAGAAAGCCAGCATCGACATCCTTCAGGAATCTCATCATTTCCGCTTTTATCACTTTGTAATTGTGCTCCGAATACCATTCTGGCTTGAAAACGAATCCCCTTGCTGTTATAAACCCGGGATTCCATCCGAGGTGGAAGGTTATCAGTTCTGCTTCACACCTATTCGCGAAGGAAATCGTTTTTCTGAGCTCCTCGTAGCTCGCTTTCCTCATCTCGGAACTTATAGAAATGAAATTTGTAGCCGTTGCGGATGCATGAATCAGCACGTCGAGATCGTAGCAACCCTTTAGCTCTAGAATCTCTGCATGGCTCAGGGTTTCGTGGTGGTAGCGAGGATGATCCATCAGAATTTCGACATGCTCGAATCCGCTCTCTTTTGCGAACTTAAATGCTTGACTTGGGGAGTGGTGGATATCGGGCTGGGTTCCAAGCTTAAAGCCAAAATTCATTTTATCTTGCCTCTTACCTTGCCCGCTATTTCGGCTCTATCACTCATCTATCAGCTATTCAACCATCTGCCTTGGTTATCTCTCGACCATCGTTCCTATTCCTTCCTTTGTGAAAAGCTCGATAAGGATCGAATGTTCCTTAGAACCATCGATGATATGTGCCTTTTCAACGCCTTCTTTTAAAGCTGTGAGAACAGATTCAATCTTTGGGATCATGCCACCCTTGATTTTCCCCTCCTCAAGCATCTTTTCCAGCTCGGAGTATCCAATTCTTGAAATAAGCGATGAAGGATTGGAGGGATCGCTTAAAAGCCCAGGGACATCGGTGAGCATTATGAGCTTTTTTGCTTTTATAGCCCCGGCGATATGCCCAGCAACTATATCTGCGTTAAGATTGAAGACATTTCCCTCTTTATCCGCTGCAATAGGAGATATTACGGGAATAAATTTGTTATCGACAAGGATCTTAAGGATGTCAGGATTTATCATCTCCGACTCGCCGACAAATCCAAGATCGAGTTCGATTTCCTCCTCGCCCACTCTTTTCCTTATCGTTTTCTTTCTTGCAACCACCAGCAAACCATCTTTTGCAGAGATGCCAACAGCCTTCCCCCCATTCTTAATGAAGGTTGAAACTATCTTCGAATTTATCTTCCCATCAAGAACCATCTCGACAACTTCAAGCGTTTCTTTGTCCGTAACTCTAAGGCCATCAACAAATTTCGGTTTCAAGCCGAATTGTTCCATCTTTTCTGAGATCTCAGGCCCTCCTCCATGGATCACTATCGGCTTTATGCCAACGAAGTAGAGAAGGAGAATGTCCTTAATCGTTTTCTCCATGATCCCCTCATCTACCATCGCGTGACCGCCCAATTTTATAACCATGGTTGAACCGTGGAAATCCCTAATGTAGGGCAAAGCTTCTACGAGGACTTTTACATCTCTTACATCTTTTACGTCCTTTTCATCTTCCATGGACTCAGTAGGATAGCAGACTGAAAAATTTTTCCTATGGAATCGGAAGCAAAAATATTAAAATTTTTGAGAAGTTCAAAACGCAACCAAACACTTAACGAATAATTTTTAACAGTTCTCTTCAAAAATTAATTCAATGCCAGTAAAAGAGCTTCTATTGTTGGGAAATCCGCTCCTTCGCAAGCGATCTACGGAGGTTCAACCTGATAGCGATGAGGTTAGAGAAATTCTTGAAGATCTGAAGGATACCCTTGCCCACCTCCAGAAGGAGAAAGGAATTGGTAGAGCTCTTGCAGCACCACAGTTAGGCTATTTGAGGAAGGTAGTATTCGTTAATGTCCGGGATGAAAAGAATCCTGTAACTATGACCCTGATCAACCCAAGAATTGTGGAAAAGAGTAAAGAAATGATTGAAGTTTGGGATAGCTGCTACAGTTTCAACATTGCTTTCTTCGTCAAAATAAAAAGACACAGGAAAATAAAAGTTGAATACTTAGATGAGAAAGGAAGAAAAATCGTGGAAGAATTCGAAGACGACCTTTCAGAAATTCTCCAGCATGAAATTGATCATCTGGAAGGCATTCTCGCCACAGACCATCTTAGAAGTGGGAAAGATATTATAATGAGGGAGGAGTGGGAGAAAATGTATCGGTAAACACTAAGACAGCAAAATAAAAAATTAGGGGGTGCAAAAGCCTCAATCCTTAAAACCTTCAAGGTTTTTCTTGTTCTTCTTTATCTTGAAGTTAGCTAGCTTTTCGACGGTCGAAACGTCTGCCTCAGCGAATTCAGCGTAGCCATTTTCCCTTATGAAATCGATGATCTTCTTTCCAACTTCGCTTCTAACGATGACAGTTGAGAAACCATCTTCGCTCCCGACACTCCCGACGCTGATGTCGCTTTCGATTCCCGTAAAATCTATGCAGTGCTTGCATCCAGAAGGTACGATTTCTTCAAGCTCTTTAACCGGGAACTTCACTTCATTTCCATCCTCAAGTGAAACTATGAACTTGCCCTTGGTTATGTCAGTCTTAACAGCTTTCGTCAAATCAACGCCCTTCTTTTCCAGAAATTCCTTTAGCTGGTGGTAGTAGAAGTTCTCTGTACAGAACAAAGCGATCGCAAGATTTACCTTCTCTTTGAAGCTTGCAACCTCCTGCTGAATCTTTCGCAAGCCTGAAACCATACATGGCGTGCCTATGAAGCCAAGACCCTTCTTTGCCCTGAAAACGGCCCTTCTCATCTCGGGCATAACGTCTGCGAAGCTGTATTTCGTTCCGCTTGCCGTTCCTTTTTCAAGCTGTTTTGGCTTTCTTATCGTAACAACCTTTGTCTGCCAATCTTCAGTTCGATCAACAAAGAGCGAAGCATCAATCAGCTCTATTTCTAAAGCTGAAGCGATAATCTCCGTAACCATTGCTCCATCCTGTCCTTTGTACCTCTTCGATTTTGCAGCCAGAATTTCTATGTAGTCACCAACACCGCTCAGAGGTTTGTAATCCCATCTCGGACAGACCCTGATACAGCTCCCGCAGTCAATGCACTCCTCCTCCCAGTTCGGGAAATCTATAGGTTTGTCTCCAGCGGTGATGCCATAAACCGGGCAGATGGTTGTGCATGTGGCGCAGTGGCTGCATAAACCGGAGTCAATCACCCTCTCTTTGAGATTCCCGAAGTATTTGACGTCGATTGGTTTCTCTGGCAGTTCAACAACATTGGAAAACTTGGCCATCATCCGCTCACCTCTCCCACTTCAACAAATCCTAACGCATAGGCAGGACAGTTTCTAATGCACTCCCCGCATCCACCGCAAGTTTCTGGATCAATGGTTATCTCCACCTTTGAATCCAATCGATTAGCGGTAATAGCTTTTACCGGGCAAGTGAGGACGCAGAGCTCGCATCCAATGCAATTCTCTGGTTTAACAAATCCGGCACGCTTGTATTCCCGAAGTTTGAGTTCTTTTTTCAGCTCCATGAATTTTGGTATATCGAAAACATCCTTGTCAACCCTCTTCGACATCCCTTCAAAGTCTTCAACCATAACTATAACATCATTGGGACATTTTTCGGCGCACTTTCCGCAGAAATTACACTTCCCAAAATCGAGTTCGTAGCTTCTAAGCATCTTTCTGCCATCGGGCTTAGTTTCAACCTCAATTTTTATCGCTTCTTGCTTGCAGGCTCTCTGGCATGCCTTACATGAAGTGCAGTTCTCCAATGTGTATACAGGATGCCCAAAATAATTTTCTGGTTCCAAACTATCACCCCGACTTTTTATCCTCAGGATTTCCGGTATTTAAATAATTTGGATTTCAAGGATTTACTGTCGATTACTTCTAAATGAATTCCTTTTGAAGGCAAATAAGTTTTGATCTAAAACTTGTAATACTATCAGTGTCAAGTTATTGTCGTGGCTGGAAATAGGCCTTTCTTCCCCCTATTGATTAAAACTGGGAGTTTTAAGGAGAGTTTTCAGGTTTTCTATTTAAAAACTAACAGTAATGAAAGCTTTAATCATCAAGATATTAGATCTAGGCTGGAATTATCCCGATTAATTCTCGGTTTATTGTAAAAATGACGAAAAATTTAAAAATCAATGGTCTAAATAGATTTGCATCGGATTCCATGATGATCGATCAAAAATTAGAAGGTGGTGAAAAAGATGGGTGATAGCGATGATAGTGGGGAAACACATAATTGCGGAGTTTTATGGAGTACCAGCGGACATCATTTCCAAGGAGGACACTGTAAGGGCTATTATCGAGGAGGTGGTGGATAAGGCTGAGCTTACTCGAGTTGGCTCTGTCTACAAGCAATTTAATCCGCACGGCGTAACTGGGATTGTTTTGATAGCCGAATCACACGTTTCTATACATACATGGCCCGAATACGGGCTTGTTAATCTCGACATCTTCACATGTGGCGACACTTCTAAGGCTGAGAAGGCCTTTAAGCTTTTTATAGAGAAATTCAAGCCAAAATCGTATCGTCACTACGTTCTCGATAGGGGTTAAGTAACAGGGATAGCATGGCCAAGATGGAAAGGATAAGGAAGCAGATACTCCAGAATCTCATCGAGCCTAGATCAGTTTACGAGCTGCTGTACTTTCAGGACGCAAGTCTGCCAGAGATCTTCGAGTTGCTTAAAACACTGGAGAATGATGGGATAATAAGACTGAGCAATGGAAAAGTTGAGTTGACTGAGAAAGGGAGGAAAGAGGCGGAAGAAACTAAAGTGAAATACTTTGGCAACATCTACTGCGAGTTTTGTGAAGGAACGGGAATAAGTCTGACAGAGGAATTCTCCGAAGTTCTTGAAAAGTACAAGGAAATAGCAGCTAAAAGACCGGAGGCGATTGAGGAATACGATCAAGGATTCATCAGCACGAAAGGGGTCATTAGAAGGGTCGAATTTATCTACGAGCGGGGGGATCTCGCTAACTCGAAAATCTTTGTTGTTGGTGATGATGACCTGCTCAGCATCGCAGCCTCACTTACTGGCTTACCATCGAAAATTTTTGTTGTGGATATCGATGAAAGGCTGATTGACTTCATAAACGAAACGGCAAAAGAGCTCAGCCTTCCACTTGAAGCTATGGTTTATGATGTTCAGCAGGCTTTTCCAGTTGAGTTGAGGAAGAAGTTTGATGTTTTCGTAACCGATCCGGTTGAGACGATTCCCGGCTTGAAACTTTTCCTTTCTAGAGGGGTTTCAACGCTGAAAGGCGAGGGATGCTCTGGCTACTTCGGAATCACAACTCTTGAAGCCTCGCGAAAGAAATGGTACGAAATTCAGCGAATGATCCTTGAAATGGGCTTCGCTATTACAGACATAAGAAGGCACTTCAATGTTTATCCGGAAGAGGACAAGAACTTCTTCAGATTTCAAGAGAAGCTGCCCATAGTTAAGAAACTCGGTGCCAAAATCGACTTCAACTGGTATAATTCCTCTCTTTTCAGGATAGAAGCAATAACCGATCCAAAACCCCTCGTGGAAGGGGAGATGAGGATTGATGAGAAGGTTTACAAAGATAGTGAGAGCTGGGCAACTCCCTATTAAATTTTTCACAATTCCTTCTAAAATTTAGGTTATCCGAAAATTTAATTTACAGCTCTGTTTTCTTAAGCCCATGGAACAGAAAATTGCTTTTTCAACGGTAAATGGTGGGCTGGATGATATAGTAACGGAGATTTTCGGAAGATGTCCGAAATTCACGATTGTTACTGTAAAAGATGGAGATTTTGATGTTGAAATCATCGAAAATTCCTTTGCCACCCATGCAGGTGGAGTAGGGATAGCCGTATCGCAGGAGCTTGCAAGGAAAGGTGTGAAGGCTGTAGTCACTGGCAGAGTTGGATTCAACGCTATGGAAGTGCTAAAGAAGGCTGGCATCAAAGCTTACAATGGAGCAAATCTAAGGGTTGAGGATGCTTTAAAAAAGCTACTCGACGGGAAGCTTCCTGAGATAACCGCAGGCGGGAAAGGCATGGGAGGTATGGGTGGCATGGGAGGCAGAGGTATGGGTATGGGCAGAGGCATGGGAAGAGGCATGGGTAGATGGTAAATTTGATGGTGGATGATGGTAAATAGCCGATATTACTAAGATACTAAGGGATCCGAATGAGGATAGCAATTGCTTCTGGAAAAGGTGGTACGGGGAAAACGACTGTTGCGGTGAATCTGGCTTACTTCAATAGACTCGATCTTGTGGACTTGGACGTTGAAGAACCGAATGCATACATATTTTTCAAAAATAAGGATAATGAGGTCAACGAGATCAATGAGATTAGTGAAGACGTGTTCACGTTTTTACCAGAGGTTTTGAAGGATAAATGTACCCTCTGCGGCGTGTGTAGGGATGTATGTGCCTTTCATGCCATAATAATCTTCGATGAGGTCGAAATTCTGAGTGATCTCTGCCACAGCTGTAAAGCCTGCATGTATCTCTGCCCGGAAAAGGCGATAGTCGAGGGAGCGAGAAAAATCGGAGAGATAAAAACGATTGAGAACGGAATAAAACTCACCTACGGGAGGCTGAGGGTTGGGGAAGCGTCAGCTGTTCCCCTCATCAAGAAAGTGAAGGAGAAAATTGATGCCTCCGGCGATGTGATCATTGACTGCCCACCCGGAAATTCTTGTCCTGTTGTTGAATGCATCGAGGACTCAGACTTCGTTATTCTTGTGGCTGAGCCATCTCCTTTCAGTCTGCACGACATCAAGATCACGATGGAGATTGTGAAGAAAATTGGAGTTAGCTATGGTGTTGTGATAAACAAGCATGGCTTGCCTTTTGACATTGAAGAAAAGCTGAAAGGTGTTGAGATACTGGGAAAGATACCCTTTTCAATGGATGCTGCTGAAAAATACTCCAAGGGAGAGCTTATGATTGAGTATGAGGGAATATTTAGGGAGATCTACGACAGAGTTAGGGAGATGATGGGATGAGTTTGAAGAGAATCACGGTAATCAGCGGAAAAGGAGGGACAGGGAAAACGACGATAGCTGCGATGCTGGCATATCTTGCGTCGTTGGAAGGTAGGGTGGTGATATCGGATGCTGATGTGGATGCACCAAATCTACCCATCCTGCTGAAAGTTGAGAGAATCGAGACGAAACCATACTACGGAATGCAGAAAGCAAGAATTGATCGGAATAGATGCACCGAATGCGGTCTTTGCGAGGAGATGTGTAGCTTTGATGCAATAAAAGAGCTAGAGGTCGATCTTAAAAAATGCGAGGGATGCAGACTTTGCTATGAAATTTGCCCAGCGAATGCGATAGAGCTAATTGACGCACAGGCGGGAGAACTTTACATATCAAATACGTTCATGGGAAAGATTGTTCATGGGCTTCTCTTCCCCGGGGAGGAGAACAGTGGAAAGCTCGTAACTGAGGTGAAGGAGATCTCACAGAAAATCGCAGAAAGCGAGGAATGCGATTACCTAATAACCGACGGCCCACCGGGAATAGGCTGCCCTGTCATAGCATCACTAAATGGAACCGACGTCGCTGTAGTTGTAGCAGAGCCAACTCTATCGGCAATCTCTGACTTTGAGAGGGTGGTGGAGCTGGCGAGGCGGATGAATATCGAGGTTAAAGCTTTGGTAAATAAATCCACGATAAATCCCGAACTTACCTTGAAAATCAAAGAATTCTGCGGGGAAGAGGAGATAGAAGTTATTGGAGAGATTCCTTACGATAAAAGCATAACTGAGCAGATATCAGCCCTTCAATTTCCTTTTAAGGGTAATGCTGCTGAAAAGATTGAAGAATCATGGAATAGGCTGAAGAATGGAATAGATTGAGGTGTGGATTAGAATAATAAGTTAGGATAATAAAATAATAATAGATAAAAATATAAAATAACAAAAAAATTGGGAGGTGATTGGATGGCTAAAGGAAAGCCAGTTGAAATCGAAGAAAAAGAAAAAAGGATAATGGAGAAAATGAAGAAGATCGGAAAGAAAGTTGCGGTTATGAGCGGTAAAGGAGGAGTTGGTAAGTCGTCTGTGACAGCGATGCTTGCCGTTCATCTCGCGAAGAAGGGCAAGAGAGTTGGAGTATTCGATACCGATTTCCTTGGACCTAGCATTCCGAAACTTTTCGGACTTGAGGATGCAAGGCTAGGCTTTACTCAGGAGGGCATGGAGCCGGTGACGACGAAGCTTGGGATCAGGGTGATGTCGATTCACTTCATGCTCCCGAGCAAAGAACAGCCCGTCATATGGCGAGGCCCGATGATCGCGAAAGTTCTGCTTGAATTTCTTGAAAAGGTGCATTGGGGTGAGCTGGATTACTTGCTCTTCGATTTACCTCCTGGCACCGGTGATGTTCCACTCACGATAATGCAGAGCTCAAAGCCCGATGCAATAGTTGTCGTTACAACTCCCCAAGATCTTGCTAAAGAAATAGTGGAGAAGGGCGTGAACATGGCCATCCATCTTGGTGTGGATGAGATCCATCTCGTTGAGAACATGAGCTACTTCAAATGCCCGAATTGCGGGCATATAAGCTACATTTTCGGAGAAAGTAAGGTAGGCGACCTCACATTAAAATACGGCCTGAATGCTGAGGCAAAGATCCCGATAAATCCGAAAATATCGGAGCTTGGAGATTCAGGAAAGATTGAAGATCTGAACGAAGATTATTTCGAGGGTATGAACCTTTAAACTTAGGGGGTGGGAGACATGGCGATAAAAGTTGCAATTCCGTGTATGGATGATAGGGGGTTGGATTCCTTCGTTTCCCAACATTTTGGAAGGGCGAGATACTTCTACATTGCCGAAATTGAGGACGGAGAGATTAGGGGGGAAGTCGTGGAACTTCCTTTCGAAGACCACATGCCGGGCGACATTCCGAGATTCCTTCAATCTTTGGGAGTTGACACGGTTCTTGCATATGGTCTAGGAATGAGGGCTCAGACTTTCTTCAACCAAATGGGGATCAGAGTTATCACGGGAGCGTATGGGAGTGTTAGGGAAGTTCTTGAGGGTTTCCTTAAGGGCAGCCTTGTTCTCGATGAGAGATGGGAGGAAAGGGAAGACTTTCGAAAGCACGAGGGTTGTAAAGATTAGAAATTAAATTCTAACCATCTTTTTTGAGACGAAGAGCAGCAGGATTCCCAAAGCAAAATAAAGAGGCACAACTTCTATTCCAAATTCGGTTCCGGCTGCAAGCCTTGAGATTAGAGAAGATGGGGTCAGGGGATGGATGAAGAGAACAGGAATTATGCCGATGGTAACGAGTGAGAAAACGAGCTGGGATCTTTCTCTGTCTTTGAAGAAGGTGACTATGAAGGCTGAGACTGAAATCATCAGGAAGGAAAAGGAGTAGGCTATCGATAATACCAGGAAAAAGTTGTGTATCTCTACGCCATTCAGCATCAGCAAAAGGAGCCAGAGTGGAGTAAGGATTACTGGCAGCAAAATTGCAGCCAAGATCTTTCCTGAAACTATTTCATCCTTTTTGCAAGCTGCAAGCAGCAAATCAATCGTTCCTGTCTCTTTTTCTTCCGTTATGAGATCGATGAAAAGACCCGAAGCAATAACTGCTGTTGTGATCATCATCAACGGGATCAGAACAACATAGATGAACTTGAACACCATCGAAATGCCATTGGGGATTATGAGCTCCTCACCACTTGCAGAATAAACGAAAAGCTTTCCACCTGCCGGCATACCCCTTAGCTTTCTTAAGTAGTCTTGGTATTCGAGCAGCTTCTTCTTCAGGATTATCGATGCCTGAATCGATTTAACCTCATCTCTCGGGAGAAAAATTTTAACGTAGTTCGAACCCTTGGTGAGGTTTTCCTTTGGCAGCCACAGGATAACATCGATTTTTCCAGCGTAGAAGTCGTAAAAGGCATCGTTGAGCGAGGCATAGTGCTTTCCATCAAAGAAAGATTGTAGAATCGGTGCATCCCCGGCAACTCCTATCTTCAGCTCGTTCTCAAAAAGAATGTTCAGATAGGTGGGATTGTAGAGAATCAGGAGGCCGAAGGTAAGAACGGAAGCGAAGGAGGCTACGAAGATTAAAAGAAGGATTACGCTCACAAAGGTTCTTTCCCTGAGCATACTTCCTAGGTCTTTCAGGGCTATGGCAACCGATACCTTCAAATCCTCACACCTCCCAGAGCTAGCAGAATTCCATAGTCATAGATGAAATGCACTACCACAGCAGTGCTAAATGCAATGGCGTAGCTTCTTTTCCTTATCAGAAACGCAAAACAGAAGAGGGTTAGTAAGTGCAAAGCCAGAGGCAGGAGCAGATAGCTTGCAAGCAAGAGATCCATGTAGTTTCTTCCTATTTCAATCAGCGCAAGAATCTTTTCTCCGGCAAAGAAGCCTACCGCAGTCAAAACGGAAGCTGCTAATATCCCGGAGTTCTTATAGGAGTTCTTGTAGGCAGCGTAAACTATGGATGTTTTGAAGAGCTCCTCCACCAAAGAAATTCCGAGGATGAAAACTGCTATGGATAGCTGTAAGGGCATCGTGAATATGATTGAAATCAGCATGAATTCAGCGATGAAAACGAATGGTATTGATAGTATTGAAGCGAAAAGGCAGTGCAAAGGACTTTTTATCCATTTTCGGAGGGTGAGTAAGACCTTCCTTTCGATTGAGTCCAGATACATAACTTCGGCATCCATCATCCTGATGGAAATGAAGGAAAGAACCGCAAAGAGAATGTAGAACTGGGAGGTTGAGAGAAGGTAGTCGCTTAAATCCAATTCTCCAGTCTCGAAAAGTATTAGCATGTTGGTGATCGGGGAGATCTTCGAAACGGGAATGGTGCCTGAGAATATGGCCGGAATAAAAAGATAGGCTGTTATGATGAAGGATGAGACCATAATGAGAAAAGTCATTTCCTTGTAACTCCTTGAGAGAAAGACTATGCAGGCTTGGAGTGAGAAGGCGAAGAGGATAAAGGGGAGGACAAAAAGAATAGCTAGTAAACTCTCTTTTAGCAAAAAAGAGGTTGAAATTATGAATAAAGAGGAGATAACAAGGTAAGGAAGGAGTTTTCCGATGTAAATCTCAATTGGCTTTAGGGGAGTTGAAAGCAAAACGTCAAGCCTTCTCAGCGTTTTGTCTTCGAGCAAAGAAGCTGAGAAAAGCTGTATCGTAAAGTAGGAAGGAATTATGAAGAAGAAAGCAAGGACCATCTTGCTCAGCAAGCTCTGGGGGTTAAAGTCTTCCGGAATCGTGTAACCCGTTTTCTGCTTAATCGGGAGATTTGATTGAGGGGAGGTTAGCTTGTTCAGGGACTCTTTAATTATTTCCTCCCCTTTTCCGACCTTGCTTTCACCTTCTGGGATCACATCATACTTTTTAATCTCAGGAATGGAGAGGTTTTTAATGCTTGGAACGCTCACTTTTTCCCTCTCCAGAAATTCTGCCTTCACAAAAACTGGAAAAGCTTCGGATCCAAATCTTTCGTAGAGCTGGAACTCATAGTTTTGCTTTACAAGCTTTCTCAACTCATCCACAGCCGCCAAAGACTTGTCCGTTCCAGTAATAATAGCCTTGTAATATCCATTGCTGTAGGTAAGATGCACGTCCGAATTCTTTGAGTTAAGGAATCTGTAGTCGTTGATCTGCATTCCAGAAACTTCATAGAGGTAGGAATCGGATCTCATGCCGAAACCAACGGAAAAGTAAAGCAAGGAGATTGATACTAGTGAGATCAGAATCAAAATGAGAAATGAAGTTTTTGAGTATTTTTTCCTCGATTTTTTTAGTTCGATGGATGAAACCCTGAAAATTTTGAAAATTCTGGAAACTCTGGGTAGGTGCCTGCTGTGTTTACTCATCATCATGATTTTCAGAAGTGTCAAATATATCAGTATTCAAAAACCTCATGATGAAGACCATGAAGACTACAATGAAGACACAGAAAACTACTGCGGTGTAAATTATGCAAGCCGTGCACGCTTTGAAGGTTTCGGGAATCAAAAAGAGTTACGGAGACTTTCCCGCCCTTAAAGGCATGGATATGGAGTTAAAGAGAGGTGAAATTGTCGGCCTGATAGGGGAGAATGGGGCTGGAAAGTCGACTTTCCTTAAAATCCTTGCCGGACTGCTCGATCCAGATTCAGGTAGCGTCGAATACTTTGGAATGGATTTTTTCAAGAATAAAGACCAGATAAAGAAGAGAATCGGTTATCTGCCCGAAACCGACTCTCTCTATGGCAACATGAACGCCATGGATTATCTTAGATTTTTCGCATCGCTTTATTCTGTTAATGAGTGGGAGAATAAGGCGTCATCCCTTTTGGAAATGCTGAATCTTCCAAAAGACAGGCTCATCGAGGGATTCTCAAAAGGAATGAAGCGGAAGCTGTCTATAGCCAGGAGCTTAATTCACGATCCAGATGTTCTGATCTACGATGAACCTACAGGCGGTTTGGACCCTTCCACTTCCCTCTTCATATCGAATTTTCTAAAGCAGCTGAAAGAGAAGGGCAAAAGTATCCTCTTCTCGGCCCACAACATGTATTACGTTGAATCAACATGCGACAGAATAATCATTCTTAAAAAAGGAGAGGTTCTATACAGCGGTGAAATCGAAGATCTAATGAAAATCTCAACGAAATATCTGATAAACTACATGGAAAATGGAGTTAGAAAATCCATCAGGATTGAGGGTGAAGAGCTCAACCCCTTCATTCAAGAGCTGGCGGAGAAAAACGCAAAGGTTTTGGATATCATCAAGGAAGTTCCGAGGCTTGAGGAGGTTTACTTCAAAATAATCGGTTAAAATTTAAGCCGGTCTCTTTCTTCAATCTCCTTATCTCTTTTTCCTCAATCCCCCAATCTTTTCAATCACTATCCTCTTCATACGGTGTTGTGAGCACTTCCTTTATCTTTCTAGCCGTTTTCTTCCCAACCTTTGGAACCTTAACGAGATCCTCCTCACTTGCGTTAACGATGTTCTCAATCGTTTTGAAATGTTTTAGGAGATTTCTTGCAATGACAGGCCCGATGTTGGATATGGCAGAAACTATATACTCTTGCTGCTCCTTTAAACTCCTCTTAGTTTTTCCAGAGTGCAGTGTAATTTCTCTCGATTTAATTTCCTGCTCCCTTTTGGCTATAGCGAGTAGAATTTCTGCCGTTTCCTGCTGCGATTTCGTTTGAATAACGGGAATGCCCAGATCGACTACTATCGCAGCCAAAGCACCTCTTATCGCGTTAGGGTGAATTCTGCCGTAGAGTTCGCCTTCTATGATCAGAAGCGGCCGGAGATAGCTCTTTCTCAAGCTTAGAAGCTGTGAAAAAAGATCTCTTTCTCCTTTGATAAGGCTGTTGATGAAATCTTCAGCAGTCTTCCTTTCTACAGCCACCCTATCGCTCAGAACGTAATCTGCAACCTCCAAATTCTTTATCTTCAGCTCTGCTTTGGAGTAGAGTTCCTTGACAACTCCGCTCTTCATCTCTCTAGAATCAACGTAAATCAAGAGGTTCTTCGTCTCTTTTGCCTCAGGTTTCTCAGACTTTTCGAAGTCGAAAAGGGTAACTTGCTCCCTTTTCCTAAGATTCTCTCTTATGCGATATATCTGGTCGTACATGAGCTTTTCCTTTCTCAGACTGCTCCAGTAGTATGCCTCATCTCTCGTTCCCTTCGTCATTAGAACGATTATCTTTCCCTTCCTCGTCCTCCCCGTCCTTCCCTTTCTCTGGATTGCTCTTATCTCTGATGGAACAGCCTCGTAAAAAACCACAAGATCCGTGGCTGGGATGTCAAGCCCTTCCTCGCCGATTGATGTAGCGATCAAAACGTTGATTTGGCCCTCCCGAAACTTCGATACCACCTCTACCTGCTCCCTCTGCCTCATCCCTTTATCGTCAACCCTATTCGACTGCCCTATGAACTTCGAAGCTCTAACGCCGTCAATTTTGCCCAGCTCATTCACCAGCGTTTCAGCGGTGTCGCGATAGCTGCAGAAGACGATAATTCTTGTATCCTTCTTGATCTCCTTAGAAATTATTTCTTTCAGCTTTTCTAACTTGGGATGGTCAACTTTGCAGCTCAAAGCCTTCAGCATCGCTTCTCTGAAAACCGCATCACTCAAAAGATTTTTTGCTGCTTTACTCCCACCTCTTGCTTTTCCCTCCTTGATGAGTCTTCTCAGGTAGTTTTTTACCGCCTCGATCCCCTGCGTTTCGATCAGCTCTATACCATGGGAAATCTTCAGGATCTCGGCCATAACCGATATCGCTTCGAAAATGGAAGGATCCTTGCTTTCCATTGCCTCAGCATGCATAGCCTCTTGCAAGGCAAGAAGTTCCCGCTTCGAAAGCTCGGGACTTGCAGCAAAGCCCAAGCTTTCGAGTTTCTTGAATCGAAGCTTGATCGCTTTCTCGAATTTCTCCCTTACTTCCTTTAGTTCGGCAGGCATATCTACTTTTATCCAGTCTATCTTCCTTTCGTGGATGTACGGCCTGACATCGCTGTCGTACTCAGTTCTAATTTCTATCTCCTCTATTCCGAGATTCTCCACAACTTCGCTAATCCTCTCGATATCACTCCCGGGAGAAGCGGTTATTCCCAAAATAAGGGGATTTTCTACCTCCTCTAAATACCTCTTTGCGATGAAAACGTAGGAGTAATTCCCAACGGCTCTATGGGCTTCGTCGAAAGTTAAATGGATTACGTCTTTCAAGGAAAATCTTCTCGCCACGATGTCATTCTCTATCACTTGTGGAGTAGCAACGATAACCCTGGCTTTTTTGTAAAGTGCCTCCCTTTGTTCCGGCGGATTCTCACCGGAAAGAGCTATAATTTCCTCTTTATCGATTCTCAGGTTTTTTCTCAGAAAATCTGCATGCTGTTCAACCAGTGGTTTTGTGGGAGCGAGAAACAAAGCTTTTCCATCCAAGTTAAGCAGTCTTGATGCGATAACGTATAAGGCGATTACAGTCTTCCCCAAACCGGTTGGAAGGACTACGAGGGTGTTCCTAATTAAGGCTGTTGCAGCGATTGAAACCTGATAGGCTCTTCGCTCTATCGCCTTTTCCTTGATAAAGGGGTGACTGATGTATTCGATGTCAGTGAGGGCGAAGCTTGAATCCAAACTCTCCACGGATGAAGGAAGGCTGGAGAATATAAAAGGTTTAAGGGGTCTCTGAAAATGAAGACGATTAGGTATGATGACACAAAAAGGAGATAATGATGGCATTTCAGAACGGACTCACTTTCCTTTAGCCATGTAGACAAAGATGTTTTTTATTTTAGGGGTAACAAGGTACTTGTGCGCTGCAGTTTAGTAGATCAGGGATTTGAAAAGGGTGCATGTGATGTTAAGGTAAACGACAAAGTTAAACGCGCGTGTGAGGCTACTTTGAAGCGTAAAAGCTACTGGTATCGACTCATCAAATCAATCCATCTATCTCGCCCCGAAGACTACCTCAGCATCTACCAGAGCGGTTGCAATCACAGTTGTTTGAAATGTCACTCCTGGTATTTTACGCAGGTTGCAACCGGATACTGGCTTTCAACCGCTCAAATCGCTGAAATTGCTAAAGAATACGAGAAAAGTGTTACAGTGAAAGAGCCGAGAAAAAGGGCTACGATGTGGCATGCGACCAGCTTATGCAGACATTGCGGCAGTTGTGTCTTAGTTGGAAAGAGAGGATCGCTATGCCCGGGTAAACTATCAGCTGAGCAGATAATATGGAGTCCCCAAGGATACGGGCCTGCGAGGAACATAGTCGCGTTCACTGGAGGGGATATCGTTTGCAGGGCTGAGTTTTACGCTGAGGCGGCCGAAAAAATAAAAGAAAAAACGAGGTTGTGGGTTCTGATAGAAACCAACGGATACGGCTTAACCCCAAAAAATCTGGATCTGCTTTCGGCAGTTGACAGTTTCTGGCTGGACATCAAAGCCTATAACGAAGAGGTTTACAGAAAGCTGTGCGGAACGACCAATCGCTGGATTCTAAAAGCTCCGGAATGGATAATCGAGAGGGGATTCGTTTTAGAGGTTTGCGTGCTTTACATCCCGGATTGGGTTGAAATCGATCAGATAAAAGCCATTGCAAAGTTGATTGCCGATATCGACGAGCAAATTCCGCTCACAATTCTCGCATACTTCCCAGAGTATAAGATGAGGGTAAGGAGTCCGAACTTAATGGAAATGATTCAGGCTTGTCTGGCTGTGAAGGATGCAGGGATCAAAAACGTCAAGCTTGGAAACTTAGGCGTGTTTGCAAAGAGCGATGAAGATGTAAATCTTTTATTTGGTATTCTAGGGGATGAGATTCTGTAATTTAGAATTTATAATACTCTAATTTAGGATACCGTCTTCATTTTCTGCATTTTCCTCACTGTATGGGCCATTCTGTGGACTGTAGTCAGAATTCCTAGGAAGGCTATCACCGCGAGCGTTGCGAAATACTGATGGAAGAGAAGTCCAACCATAATTATCGCCAACCTTGTGTCCCTGGTACCAATTCCAACTTTGCACTCAACATCGTAGGCTTCGGCCATAACTCTAGAGATGCTCACCCCAAACGAGCCAACCAAAGCGACCGTTCCGACAAGCCAAAGCTGTAACGGATTCAAAGCAACGATCCCGATGATAATTGCGGCATCCACAAACCTGTCAAAGATCCTGTCGAGGTATCCCCCCAAAGCGGTGACTCTGCCAGTTAATCTGGCCAAATCACCGTCTGTACAGTCTAAGATTTGCGATACAAAGATAACTATTACTCCTTCTAAAATTTTTCCGTAGAATATAATTACTCCGGCCAAGATTCCAACTATCGTAGCTATGATGGTGATGAGATTGGGGCTGACATTATATTTTGAGAGGAAATTAGCAAGAGGCCGGGAAAACCTCCGATAGACCATTTCTGTCAGAAAATAATCCCATTTAATAAAATCACCTCCCTAATGGGTAAATTTTAAATAATCAGACATTTAAATGTTTTTATGGAAGCTGTTATCCTGGCGGCAGGTTATGGTTCTAGGCTTGGCCATGTCACGGATGAAATTCCCAAGTCCCTCATCACCATTGGCGGTAAAACCCTGCTGGACAGGACTTTAAAAATACTCAGAAGAAATAACATAAGGGATGTTGTGATAGTAACTGGATATAGGCGGGATAAGATACTCGAGCATTTGAAAGAAAAGTATTATCTCAATATAAGGTTTGTTCACAACCAAGATTACGATACCACAAACAATATTTACAGCCTCTATCTTGCAAAAAAAGCTCTTTCTGGAGGAGATTTTTATATAATAAATTCGGATGTGCTGTTTCATGAAAGAATCTTCCAGCATTTGCATGCGAGCAGGAGGAAGGGACTAATTCTTTCGGTTGATACGACCAAGGAGCTAACTGACGAGTCGATGAAGGTTGTGGCCATTGGAGAAAGACTGGTATGGATAAGCAAGAAGATTCCGATCGAAGAGGCTAGTGGCGAGTATATAGGGCTTGCAAAAGTTACAGAGGAGGAACACTCAAAGCTCTTTAGATCTTTGAAATATGTTATGAAACACAAAGGTGTTAATGTTTTTTACGAAGAGGCTTTTCAGCATATGATGGATACCGGAAGCGATGTTAGCTATGAGCCAACCCGCGGACTTCCATGGATTGAGATAGACACCCTCGATGACTTAAGGCTAGCAAGAGAGAAGATATATCCCAGAATAGTGCGTGCGAGGTACCACTCTTAAGAAATTTAAAAAAGAGATTAGGCCTTCGGTGAAAACAGGAACAGGAGTAAAATCAGGATTAGAAATCCGGCCATCATGAAAATTGTGAAGTTCCTTTGCTTTCTCTTTTCTTTTTCCAAAGTTTGCTGGCATTCTTCACTGCATGTAACCTGATCGGGCTCAATTGCTTTTCCGCAAATAACGCAATGGCGGTGGGGAATTATGCCGGGCATTAGATCACCTCACTAAACTTTGGCAGGAAATTAATAAACTTTTCTTAAATTTTTCTTGATTTTTTAGATTTTACTTCCGGCATCTATTTCCGAAATTATTTACTGGTCAGCTAACAGCTACGTGAAGTTTTAGAAGAAACCAGAAACAGCAGAAATAGAAGTCTCAACAGAGAGTAAATCAGATCTTCAAGTTTGATGTAGAGAAAGGGTTTAGTATCTTTGGAAAAGTGAATCATCCACAACCGAATGTGGAGATACGAGATAGCTGGATAGCTAGCTGGGTAGTTGTATGGAAACTTTTGGAGCTAAGATGAGGTGTTGTGATATGATAATGAAGGTAGTGTCAAAATAACAAAAAATAAATAAAGAAGATACAAATTATGCAACCATCACTAACCCAACTAATAG
>JACDNU010000028.1 GCA_017656505.1 Archaeoglobus sp.
AAGGGCTGAAGGCCTTTCTTGAGAAAAGGGAGCCGGAGTTCAAGGGGAAATGATTCGGAATTCTGAGAGTTTGAGGATTTGAAATAAATGCAGGATGAAAGCCTAACACCCGAATCGACTTTAACTTCCGAGTTTCTTAACTTATGTTGAAACATTTATATTTATGAGTCGTACTATAATATGTGAGCAAAGTTGAGGTATTTGGTGTAGCATCAATTTCATTCAGTGTTGGAATAGGTAGCAGCCTAATCATTCCGAATTTTTACAAGACATTGAACCAGCTCATGCTGGCGGTGATAAATCAGATAATTCTTCCCTATTATTTAGTTTGGTTGGTAGTTTCCATACTCTTTATCCTTTTCTTTGCCCTTGCTATCTTGTACTACGAAGAGCAAGTTGCGACGCTCTACAGAATATTCTGGATATGGGGGACTGCAGCAGCTTTTAGCTGGTTTGGGGGAGTTATAGTGCTATATGATGTTTTCATGGGACTCCTTCTATGGGGTTTAGGCTTTCTTCTTGGCCTGTTTTTCAGATGGGTAGCTCCTCCTCTCACGAAATTTCTCCTCTGGCGAGAAGTCAGCTAAAATGCGAATCCATCTGCGAATCCACTTGAATTCACTGGAAAACTTTAAGTTTTGTGCAGCATGAAGGTAGGTGAGGTATTAACAAATGAGTATTAACCGATGGGGAATTAACCCAAGTTAACTTAAAGCTCTGGTGGGGTAGAGGATATCCTGGGGGGCTGCGGACTCCCCGACCCGGGTTCAATTCCCGGCCAGAGCATTTATTATTGGTTTTGAAGCAGCTAATACGAATTTTAATGCGAAATTGACTTTAAAAGTATAGGATATTCTCATGCCAAATTAGTATTCTGGGATCGTAAAGAGCGGAGTCAAAAAATCATATAAATTTTATTCGAAAAAACAAAGTATGGACCCGGAATTGGAGGAATACCTAGATGGACAATTTGAAAACTTGAGAGAATATATCGATTCAAAATTTAAGGAGTCTGAGCGTGTGTCAACTGCGAATACTATCAGTTTTACATCTTTCTCTATAGGTCTCGGATTTTTGGCGGTCTCATATACATTGGGGACATCATCTGATTGGCTAATCTTCTTTGGATATGGTCTTCTGTTGATTTTCTTTGGAATTGGACTTTTAATTATACCACCCATTGGAAGATTCATTAAATCCGCTATCAAGGGAAAGAATAAAAACTAGAATCATCAGCCGACACTGAGTGATTTTGTAATATTTACGGCTAGAGCTATAGCACATCCATCGCGGAAACCTTGTCAAAGCCTCTGTTTTAACTCAGGCAGCATAAACAAATCCTTGATGATGCACGGTAAAATCATCGAAGGAGAAATTAAGGCTTCTCCTGAAATTGATGAGCTTGTAAGGCAATTTTCTGAGATCAAAGCTAAAGTCAAAAAGCTAAAAACAAAGCCAAACCTTAAGGTAGAACGAGAGAAGAGGCATTGCCAGTACGGTTCTGGCAACGGATGCTTACACATCCTCAATTAAGCTCTAGGCAATCCGTAAACTGCCTAAGGCCTAATCTTCGCCTCTGAATTTAAGTGTATGGCGCACTATATAACACTTCTGACAGTTTAATCTTACATTTTTGTCAATAATACCTGATCAAGCCGATTTTGTGAACGTTCTAATTTTCCAAGTTTAGCCTGTCTTATCCCAAAATTATTTCACCAACCTTAGTCCAACTCTTGTGAGAAAGCTAACGAACAAGAAGATCAGATGGATAATCAGACAGCTTAACAAGAACACACCAATCAAGGAAATAGCTGCCGTAATGAGAGTAACGGAAAGAAGGATCTACCAAATACAAAAACAATACAGAGAAACAGGCAAACCACCTGAATTAAAGCGAGCTGGAAGGAAACCAAAACCAATAGAAAGGAAAACAGAACAAATCATCCTTAATGCCTATAAAACTTACAAACTAAGCCCAATAATCTTGGAAAAGCTGATAGAAAGAGATTACATCATTCACATACCTCATAACACCATCTACAAAGTTCTGTTAAAACACAGCTTGGTGGAGGAGAACATGAATAAGAAGAAGCGAAGAAAATGGGGTTCGTTATGAAAGAACCCATTCCATGAGTTTATGGCAGGGAGACTGGAAAAGACTCGATGAAAAATGGATTATAGCCTTCATGGACGATTCATCAAGGCTGATTACATGCTATGGAGTATTCGATAATGCAACTACAGAAAATACAATCAAAGTTCTAAAAGAAGGATTTGCTGAATATGGCATTCCAGATGAAATATTAACAGATCATGGAACTCAATTCGTTGCCGCTAAAAACAGAGAAAAGGCTAAGCACTCGTTTAAGGAGTTTCTTGAGAAGAATGGAGTTAAGCATATCTTGGCGAGGATAAACCATCCTCAAACGAATGGAAAGATAGAAAGGTTCTTCGGCCTGATGGAGCAAAAGCTGTTTGAGTTCAATTCTATTGATGAGTTTGTTGATTGGTACAATTTTGTAAAGCCACACATGAGTCTGAATTTTGATGAGCTTGAAACTCCCTACCAAGCGTTTTTAAGGAAGTTGCCTGCTGAAAGAGTTCTCTGTTATGGGAGGTGGTTGATTGACTGAAATTATTTCGGGATACCACATTTCCAAGTTTAGCCCGAAATTAGTTTAAAGAAGTAGCGTAAGGTTGTGTAATCTTAACTTTAGGATCACAAAAGAAAATGAATTGATAAAATTGATAAAATTAGTCAATAAAATAAAAATAGTTTTAGAAGTTTTAGAATTTTAGATCATCAACGAATTACGCGTCAACGAATTCGCATCAAACAACCCAACTAAATCCCAAGCTTTTTCCTCTTCTCCTCGATTACCTTCTCCAGAGTTTCAGCGGCTTTAACGACATCTGTTTCAACGTTAAGCAAACCGCCAGTGATATCTTTGAGATCCTCAAGCAACAGCTTTACGAGATTCGGAGCTCCTGTGACTGTTGGGACCGGGTTGACGTAGGTATACAGCCCGAAAGCCAGGGCGAATATCGCATCAATCGTAGCCTTCTGCTCCATGTACTCAGGCGCAACGGCAACTATCGGGAGATCCGTGACAGGGGCGTTTAAAGCGCTGGAAATTGCTGCGATCAAATCAGCACATCTACCTGTGTCTGTACAGGTTCCAAAGCTTAAAACCGGAGGAATGTTCAACGCCTTGCAAACTTTCTTCAATCCCTCTCCGGCATACTCAATCGCATCGAGGCTGCAGAGTCCAGCAACCTGCAAAGCTGCGTTTCCACAACCCATTGAGAGGATCAGAATGTCCCTCTTAATCAGCTCTTTGGCCATTGCAACCGTATGCACATCCTGTCCGTTATCTCTCAGGCTCGTGCAGGAAACAAGGCCAGCGATGCCCTTTATCGAACCATCTTTTATTGCCTCAAGCAAGGGATCGAGCTTTCCGCCTAAAGCATCCAGAATACTCTCCGTTGAAAATCCAACGATAGCTTCCTTGACAGGCAGTCCTGTAATCGCTTCCACACTCTTCCTCCTCTCCTTAAAGTTCTCTATTCCCATTTCCAGCAGCTTCTCTGCTTGCTCTCTTACTTTTTCAGGAATGTAATCTAATCTCTCATCAACGCCTTCAAAGGCAACAACCTCGCTGACAGGGATTAACTTGAATTTGTACTTCTCCGCATACATCGGATCCATGGGTAGAGAACAGTTCATGTCTGCTGCAAAGACGTCAACGCAACCACTCGCAAGAACCGCTTCCTGCATAATCCAGTTTCCGGTGTAGCCGTAGAATATGTCGTCCATCTCCCATCTCTGGATCATCTCTTGGCCGGTTTCGATGTTTGCAATTATCCTCAGGCCTTTTGCGCCGGCAGCCTTTGCTTTCTCCTGCCATTCCTTCTCCCTTGCAACCTGAACGAGGGCGAAGCCAACAAAGGGTTCATGTCCGTTAACCAGAACGTTTACGTAGTCAGGATCCAGAACGCCGAGATCGACTCTCATCTTGTGCGGCCTTGCAATTCCAAAAAGGATGTCCTGACAGTTTTCGAGCACTATCTGGGTTTGGTAGGCCATTGCTATCGACAATCGCATGGCCTTCAAAGCAAGGCTGACGTAATATCCATCGACGTTTGTAAGGCAGGAGCTTGTTGAGAGCATCATCTCAGCATAGATTCCACCAGGGAAAATATCCAGTTTTCTCCACACCTCTTTTCGCTCTTCGGGAGCTAAAATCTCTACAATCTTACTTGGCTCGTAGTATTTCCTTCTCCAATCCTCCTCAACAAAATCGCAGAGCCTTATAGCAACCTCCTCAATCGAACCGCTTGTATCGATACCAAGCCTTTCGGCAAAATTCTTTAATCTCTCTTTCTCCTTTATCTCGAATGGTGTTTTGCCTTCAGCGGTGGCTCTCAAAGTCCTTATCGTCTGATCTGCATGATACTGATAGGTTGATGTCCCCATGATATTTCTGAGAAGCATCATCCTCATTGCCATTCCATCTGCTGTGATTCCACAAACACCTCTCTTATCCTTAGCTGCATCAGCCCTGCAAGGGCCGTTAGAGCAGAGATCACACCTTACACCACCCATACAGTAGGGGCATCTCTTATCTGGATCCTTTCCAATTCCCTGTGCTTCATACCTGTCCCATACATTCGACATTCCATCTTTTTTCAATCTCTCATACATTTTCAGAACAGATTCGTGGTAAGATACTCTCTCATCTTCCATAATTTCACCTCTTTTTAAAACAATTAATGAAAAATAAGGGAGGTATTTTACCTTATCTCCTAAAATTTTAGATGATCTAGATAATGTTATCTTTCTTTAGATCTTCCAGATCCTCCCGTCTGAATCCAAGTAACTCCTTGTATACTTGGTAATTGTTCTCTCCAACTTCCTTTCCAATCCATTTCAAGCGGAAAGGAGTCTCACTCAATCTCCACGGGGTGGTGGGTAAAAGCAAGCTCAGTTTTTTGTCCTTGTAGATCACGAAATCTCCCTTATCCCACCAGAATCTGTCCTCGAGCACTTCTTTTGGTGTCTGAACCTTTGCATAAATCGCGACACCCTCCTTTCCTTCCTCCTTCCATTTTACCATCCTTTCTGCGAGTTCTCTGAACGTGAATTTCTTTATTGCCTCTTGAATATCCTTGTATGCATGTTTTTGCTTTTCGATGGGAATTCTATCGAAAACTGTTGGATATTTCTCCATGAGATGCTCCGCTTCTAGCTGAGTAACCAAAGCCTTGAAGTTTGCATCGGTGTAGCCAGAGGCGAATGCATATCCATCTTTGATCTCGTAGAATGAATAGCTGAAAACAGCCGAATCCAAGGGAAGGACTCCAACCTCTAAAGGCTCGCCGAAAGCATGACTCCAGATCAGCTGCTGAGTGATCTTGCTTACAGCTTCCGTTGAGGTTACATCGATCATTTGGCCTTCTCCGCTCTTCTCTCGGTGAATTAGGGAAAGCAGAACTCCACAAACACCCCATATAGCAGCTAAATAGGAACCCATCCAGAAACCTGGGGCGGTTGGAAGATTGTATGGCTCGCCTGCTTCAGGTAGTTCTTTCGTTGCATACATGAAGCCCGAGTTTGCTAGACCAAGCAAATTCGAATCAGGAATCTTTGAAAGCTCCTTCGCCCTCGGACCGAAGTGTCCGTAGGCTGAGAAGGCCAGGTAAATCAGATCAGGCTTAATTTGGCTCAACTGTCTGTAACCAATGCCGACAGAATCCATCCATCCGGGTTGGAAACTCTCTATAACAACATCGCACCGCATTATCATTCTTTTGAAAATCTCTCTTCCTTCCTCTTTTTTCAAGTTGAGAGTAATGAATTTCTTATTTCTGCTCTCCACAAGAAAATCCAACCCCATTCCATTCAAATAGAACTCTCCAAACGGTGAAATCTCTCTTAGCTCATCGCCTTCTGGAGGTTCTACTTTTATCACCTCTGCACCAAGCTCGGCCAGAAGAGATGAAGCGATATGGGCTGAAAGGCTAGCAATACCGACATCTAGAACCCTTATTCCATCTAGAGCCTCAGGCTTAAATTTTGGGTTAGAAGCAAGCTCTTTCGCGTACTCCCACCATTCCTTTTCTGCATTTTCCGATTTTCCAACCATTTTCTCACCTCACCAGTTGTACATCGGATCTTTTTCGTAGTCAAGGTCTTTTGGTGGTTTTCTACCGAGAAAATCTGCCCAGTAAACAACTACTCCCTCTCTAACCAGTTCTTCAATCTCCTCTTCGGTTAGACCAAGAAGTTTTTTCAAAACGTATCGATTGTGGTAGCCTACAGGAGCGCCTGTCCATTTTATCCTTCCTGGCGTTCTACTAAGCTTTGCAGGACTGCCAGCTGCCACCATACTACCGAAAATAGGATCATCGTAAAGCCATACGCTCCTTCTCCCCCTTAAATGGATATCTTCATACACCTCGAGACTGTTCCTGACAGGCGATACTGAAAATCCATATTTCTTTGCGAGTTCAATTATGTCCTTATAACAGCTTTTCGAAACCCATTCGGCAACGATCCTATCAATTTCGTCAGCATTCTCTTTTTTCAGCCTTGAGGACGTTCTCGCAAACCTTTCATCTTGGAGTAGATCCTCTCTTCTCATCGCTTTGCAGAGTCTTCTGAATTCATCTTGCGTTAGCGTTGAGATTACGATCAGCTTTTCATCGAGGGTTTGGTACATGTTTGATGGGGCAATGCTCGGGTCTCTGTTCCCCATTCTCTTCCTGTCCTCGCCTTTAAGGTGGACATAACTAAAAATTGAACCCATTATTCTGGGAAACGTCTCAACTTGAGAAACGTCAATATACTGTCCCTTCCCAGTTTTCTCCCTGTAGTATAAGGCTGCAAGGGTGCACATGAAGCCGGCAGTCGCGGCAATCAGGTCTCCAGGATAGAATGGAAGTTTAAGAGGAATCCTGCCCTCATATCCACTTACTGCTGAAGCCCCGCTCATAGCTTGGCCACTGGCATCGAAACTGGGCCAATTCCATCTCTCCCCCCACTGTCCATAACCGCTTAAAGAAAGATATATCAGCTTAGGATTTATCTCCTTCAGATATCGATAGCTTAACCCCAGCCTGTCCATTGTGCCCGGAACAAAGTTTTCCAGCACGACATCGCTTTTTTTCACAAGTTTAAGAAAGAGGTCCCTTCCCTTCGGATGTCGAAGATTTATAGAGGTGAAGTACTTGTTCCTTTGGCACCATATTAAGGCTTGGGAAGTCTCCTTCCAGAATCTTGCGTAAATGTCAACGCTTCTAACAAAATCTCCCATTCCTGGTGGCTCGCCAGGCGGCTCTATTCGTATAACTTCCGCCCCAAACTCTGCAAGCAGAGATCCAGCTTCGGGCCCGAACAGAACAACGGTCGTATCGAGAACTCTTACGCCCTCCAAAGCCTCGGGTTTTTCAAAGATCTTTTCGAAATCGAAGAGTTCTTCCACCCACTCAAAATAGTTCATGATTTGAAATTTATTTTTAGAAAGATATAAACTTAACGAGTTCTCTTCAACCACGATTTTTAAGCTCGGTTAACTTAGACAATCAGCAAATTTATTTTAAGCTGAACGCTATTTCGATTATGAATATTCTACGTAGCTCTCCTGCCGTATTTCTCATCGCAATGATCGCCGGCATACTCTTCCCCTCTTTTGCATCCTTCTCAAAGGATCTGGTGATTCCAGCTCTGGCGTTCGTAATGACTCTATCTCTAGGGGATCTTAAGTTAGGGGGTCTTGAACTCAAAAAGGGAGTTTTCAACCTGATCCTTAACTATGCCTTCCTGAGCGGGCTGATACTCCTCCTTTCCTCGTTTTTAGCAGATGAGGAACTTAGGCTTGGATTCGTAGTGATGGCAGCAGCCCCTCCGGCTGTTGCAATCGTTCCATTTTCAAAGCTTCTTGGGGGAGATGTGGCTGAAAGTACGTTTTCCAACGGAATTATCTATTTAGCATCTCTCCTTCTGACACCGGTGATAATCCTATTATTCACGGGCGAGGTTGTTGGAATCTACGAGATCTTAAAGGCCCTTGTAATCCTAATTTTAGTCCCTCTCATCATTTCTAGATTCTTCAAAGTAAAAGATAGCGCTCCTTGGATAAATATAGGGTTTGCTATCGTGATATACACCGTCGTCGGTTTAAACGTTGATGTCATCTCACGAAATTTTCTAATTTTGTCTGAGGTCCTTTTTATAGGACTTGTAAGAACGTTCGGCTCTGGTAGTTTGATATTCTTCGCTTTTAGGCAGAGGGGTTTTCCTTTTGCAATTACAAAGGCCCTCTTCTCCTCCTACAAAAATCTGGGGTTTACTGCTGGCGTTTCTTTAATCCTATTTGGCGAGAGAGCATCCATTCCGGCAGCAATCTGCATATTCCTTGAGATATTACTTTTCAACTACTACTATTTTCTAAAGAAAAATTTTTATGAATCTAAATTAATCTCATCATCACCATAATTACAAAAATTAATATACTTCCTCCTGCTACTTCCTTTAGCATGAGCTGGGTGGACATTGTCACCGATTCAAAGAAAGTTATGATTGTTGATGACGATCCTTCGGTTAGAGAGGTTCTTAAAATGATGTTAAAGGATTTCAACGTTCTTGAGGCAGCGAATGGCGAAGAAGCGATCGAAAAGTTCATGGTTGAAAGGCCGAGGATCGTGCTGATGGACATCATGATGCCCAAAGTGGATGGTGTCGAGGCGACAAAACGAATTAAGGAAATTGAGCCAGAGACGGTAGTTGTAGGTATTACAGCTTTCGACCAGTCCAGAAAAGAAGACCTGATAAAGGCTGGAGCAAAAGATGTTCTTACAAAGCCTGTCACAAAGAAAAAACTTTTGAAAATAATCGGGGCTGAGTCCTAGCTAAATTTTAGCTGTAGTAGTTTTCAAGCGTTTGTATTTCCCAAGCTTTGATTCTCTCTTTTCTCCTCTTCTCCTTGGTCTCCCTTAACCACATGGCGATCTTATCAATTCCCTTCGTCAGAATTATCAAAGCAAAGATTAGAACCAAAATGTAGGAGTAGAATATAACTTTTAAGACAAGTGAAACCTGATACGGATAAATAATGTAAAGCCCTGGGGTAAGGAGTGCAATAAAAGCTACTCCCAGAAACATCAATGCCTTTCCCAATCCCATGCAGAAAAATATTCTGAAGTATTTAAATATTTTTCTGGTGTAAAATTTATCTATAATAGTTATTATGATGAGAGAATTGAAGAATTTGTCAAGAGCCCTTAAATTACTTATATGGAGTTTTCCAAGATTTAATCATGACATCGAGATTTAGGTATAAAAATGTGGAGATAGTATTTTTGAAGCATGCAGGTTTTCAGATAAAGGGTAGCAAGATTGTATACATTGATCCCTATGATATTCCAAAGGATTCTGGGCTGGAGAAAGCAGATTACGTCTTAGTAACCCATGATCACTTCGATCATTTGGATTTAAAATCAATTCAGAGACTTTCTACTCCTGAAACAACAGTCATAGTCCCATGTGGATGCTTGGTTGAGGGTTTTAGGACTTGTGAGCTTGAACCCGGTCAGGAGAATAAGTTGGATGGGATTGTGGTGAGGTGTGTTCCTGCTTACAACATCGGCAAGGATTTTCATCCTCCGGGCAAGGGAGTTGGATGGGTTTTGGAGCTTGATGGGGTTAAGATCTATCACGCTGGCGACACAGATTACATCCCAGAAATGAAGGAAGTTGAAGCAGATGTTGCTCTAATTCCGGTTGGTGGTACGTATACCATGGATATTGAAGACGCGAAAAAGGCGATTGAGGAGCTAAAAGCTGAAGTGATAATTCCAATGCACTACGGCACCCTGCCTGAAACAAAGGTTGATGTAAGCGTGCTTAAATCAGACAAGGTCGTAATCCTCGAACCGATGTTTAAATAGATAATGTGAGCTTTTCCCAATTATTTGATCTCATTTATTCTATAGCCTATGAAATCTTTCCAACTTTCCAGCTTCGTTACGAAGGATTCGAAGCTCATGGACTCGACTCTGTAAACGTTTATAACGCCAAGTAAATCTCCCTTTCTTATCTCTCCATCCGTTACTGGAAGAAAGAGAGCATGAGAAATGAATTTCTCGTCTGTAATCTCGGGAGGTATGCCTGGTTGGTAAACTCCAAGCGTTGTACCAATATCATTCCTCATTACATATAGCGGAGTTACAATTGAATTTTCAGGTATCACGATCTCTCTGATCTTGATAAAAGCGGGCTTGCCTCTCTCAACCTTTCGCTTCTCGTCTGATACGATTATATCCCATCTTGCCTTATCTTTCCTTTTGAAACAGGCGGGGTGGATGTACTTCAATTTTTTATCCTTGATGTCGTCCTCCGTGTATTTGATGTATGCCTTTGAAATTCTTCTCTCTTTAAGCTTTATCTCAGGTTTTCGGGTTGCTACGAAATAAACGTTAACATGGCCTAGAAGTTCACCTTTCCTAACTTCGCAATCCTCTATCCCAATGACCGATGCTTTTGAGACAACTCTCTCCTCTTCGATGTACGCTTTTCCCTCTCCAAAGATCTCAACGGGATAAACATCAACGTTCTCCACCATTCCCCAGCTTACGGTAACCGTGTAGGGTGGCAGGATTATCTCCCTTATCTTTATGTTCCTGACTTCCCCTCGCTTGAGCTTGAAGTCCTCATCAGAAATTATTGTCTCTGTGTAGGCGAGATTGCTTCTCCAGTAGCCGTGGGTTGACTTCTTAGTTCTAATCGATTTGAGTATTGAGCCCTCTACATATTTCACTGTAAATTCAATTGTTTCATCACCGTACTCCACCTTCGGGATTTCCACGGTTTTGAGATTGACTATAAGCCCGATACCAATGAAGATGATCTTAACACTCCCAAGCAGATCGCCCTCTTCAATTTCGTTACTTTCCGTTGCCAGAAATAGTACTTTGTCAACCACTTTTTCTTTCTCCAGTTCAACATTGTCACCCACAACATCGAGAACGGAGCCATAAGGATGCTTCACACCTCCAATAGAGGATATCATAGTATTCGCGGGAAGTTTGAGGGGTTTTATTTTAAGCAGAACAATCTCGTTTTTTTCAATCTCTCTCTTCTCATCCGAGACGAGGTACCCCCACCTAACGTAATCTGACATTTTAAAGCCGAAGGGCGTAATTTCTCTTGTTTGTCTCTTTAGTTGAGAATCGATTTTTTTTACGAAGTTAACTTCCATACCTTATAAATAAATTTAAAAAGTTAATTAATTTATCTGGGTTTAGTTAGGTCTAGATCTCCTCGGTAATCATTATCTTTCTTAGCCCCTCGATGATTTTTACTTTGTAACCGAGGTTTTTAAGAAGTGCTTCGAGATATGTTTTGAGGAATTTTTGCTCATTTCTCGAGGAGAGAACTAGTGTTACGTTCTTCTCCCCATTTAATTTAACTCTGAATAGGTTCTCATATTCCAGATACTTCATTACTTCTACTAAGTCTTTGAGGCCTTTATTTCTTATCTGCCAAGAATGAGCTTCTGCCAATTTCCTTACATTTTCCCAAAATCTGTCTGAAGCTTTTTCATTTAATTCGTCAAGCATTGCGATCCATAGTTCTATGTCTAGTATTATGTACTCTCTACCGTATAATAATTCTGAATAAATTTTGATTGATTCTGGTGAAATGTCTTTGAAGTAGTAGTATTGATTAATAGCATGTCTTATAATCTCAGATGCAGTTCTGTTTTCTTTGTGTACGAGTTCTTCTAGTATTCTATTTGTCTCTTCATCAATGGCAACTGACAGCCTTCTTAGTTTTCCAGCCATAATTAACGGATAACACGTATAATTAATAAACCTTATTGTTAAAGAATATATAGTTATACCAAATAGTATTTAATATTATGTTTTATTACACTTTTTTATTGATAAATATTAAAAGTTATTAAATTATGTTAAGTTAGGAGATAGAATCTCGGTAAAATCTCCAATCGAACTGGAAAATTCTCCTTAATTTTTTTAAGAGAATAGAAAAGAATTGAAAACATAACCTATTAAAATCCTATTTCGACATAAATGTTAGTGTTTAGTAGTGATTAGTAAGTTAATTGATTAATTAAAAATAAACATACACAAAAACATTTATTTTCAGGTAAAATTTGTATAAGTTATGGTATTTGGAAAAATATTTGGAACTTGGTATGAAAAGGTAATGAATAATCCTGAACGATTAGAGAAGTTTAGTAATCCAGGGGGCAAGAATGGACTGGAAATGTTCGTTTCCCTTTTAATAGCAGAGAGGAGGTGATTTTGGAATGGGGGGTTTTGCTGCAGGTGGGGCAGTAATGACGCCGGATATGTTCATCCACATCGGCGTCAATGAGATAATATTTCTGCTCGCCCTCGGGTTCTTTGGAGGAATGCTTAGCGGTTTCATAGGGAGCGGTGGAGCGTTCGTACTTACGCCGGGTATGATGTCTATAGGGGTTTACGGCCCAATTGCCGTTGCAAGCAACATGTGCCACAAGTTCCCCAAGGCGATGATAGGTGCATGGAGAAGAAAGAAGGTTGGACATTTGGATGTTAAACTGGCAGTTCTCATGGCTGTTTCTGCTATCGCAGGTGTGCAAGTAGGAATTCAGGTGCAAAAAAGAATTTTAGAGGCTTTTGGACCAGTTGGTACGAACCTTTATGTAAGTATCGCCTTCCTGATAATCCTTCCAAGTGTGGCAGCCATGCTGCTAAGGGATGTGTACAAGTCTAGAAAGTATGGAATTGAGGACACCGAGCCAGAATTCGCAAAGAAGCTTGAGAAGAAGTTCAGATTACCACCGATGATCAAGTTCGATGTTGCTGGAAGAACTCAATCTCTCTGGCTCACAGTTCCTACTGGATTTGCAACAGGATTTTTAGCTGCTACGATTGCCGTTGGTGGTTTTATTGGTGTCCCGTCAATGATATATGTTATTGGCGCATCTAGTGCGGTTGCTAGCGGAACTGAGCTTGGAATAGCTTTTGTTATGGGAGCCACGGGGACATTTACTTGGGCATACTTGATGGGAGCTGTTGACTTCAGACTCACAACCTTAATTCTCGCTGCCTCGCTGATTGGAGTTCAAATCGGAGCGGTTGGAACGACCTACGTAAGGCAGTATTACATAAAGCTCGCGATGGCCGTTGTTATGCTTATCGTGACTGTTAGCAGGGCTCTTGCAGTTCCCGGTTACCTAGTTAAGCTGAATTGGATAACTCTGGATCCCGGATTGGTTTCGCTGTTTGATTCGCTGGTATTTCCAATCATGGTCGTTGCAATGGTCTCAGTCACTCCAATAGTTCTAGTTCCAATTCTTAACGTCAGAAAAGAGCTGAAAAACATGGGTTTGCTCGAAAGAGCAGTTACATCGGCTGAACATGAGAGGTCATCCCTCCTAAAGAGGATGGTCATATTTGGAATTCTGACCGGAATAAACTACTATCTGCTTTTCAGAGACCCGAATTGGTGGCCACAATTCGTTACCACGATCCCGCATGCCGGTCCGTTAATGTCGATCGCGCTCGCAATTGGAGTCATTGGGATAGCGATTTACTGGTCAATTATCCACGGCAGTTTTGCCCACAACTTCCTTGACTTTGTGAACATCACGGCTCTGAAGGATGATCTTGCCAAGAGGATAAGTCAAGAAGGCTATGAGGGAATTAAAACTTGGGCAGCGAGTGTAAGAGGCACTTCGGCCTCGGAATCTTCCTGAAATTGCTAAATTTTTTTAATTATTTTAATATTTTTGGATGGTTTTGGAATCAATTTCATAATTTATTTTGTGTGGTTATAGTATTGTACTTGAATTTGAACAGAGCTTTTAAGGAAAATATTTATAATAGTTAATCATTGTAATATCTGTGGTGGTGGAATGGAAGCCAGCATGGTTTACTGGGTGGATGGTGTGGGTGGCAGAATAGAGATGTTCCGGATAGAATTGAAACCCTTTGGATATAGAATGGGTTCAATAACACAGTGGAAAACTTTGGTTGCCGATGAAAACGTTTTCGTCGAGAGAGGCAAACCTGCCATAATCAAGGTGAAGACCATAAGAACCCCTAAGAATACGATGGTCGGCCCTCTCCACATCATGAGGCATGCCCTTGGCACTGTTGTGGATGTTATCGAATGTGGTATTCCTACAAGGGTCGAGGAGGAGAAATGCATAAGCCAAGTTCTCTTTGTTTCTGTAGAGAGTGGAGAAGTTAAAAAGGGAGATCTTATTGGTGTTTTGAAAGTAATTTTCTTGAGAACCGGACTGCTCAGCAGGTTGATGAGCGTCAGCACGCCTGAGATTGAGCTGAAGGAGGAGCCTCTTGAGGCAAATCTAACTTGGAGGGATGACGGGAATGTTTACAGAGAACCAATAAGAACCAAAGTTCTAGGCTATACGAGCAGCTCCATAGGCGTGTGGAAAGCCCTCGTGGCAGATGAAAACGTGGAGTTGAGGAAGGGAGAAGTGGTGAGGATCAGGGTTAAAGATGTGAATCTGCCACCTAACACTCTGGTAGTGCCCCTCGCGATAATGAGGAATGCTCACGGCTCAGTGATCGATGTGGTTCAGCTGGGTAAGCCGAAAAAGCTTGAGGAAGAAAAGGTCATTCATCAGGCTGTTTTCCTTCCTATCGATGACGGAATCGTGGAAAAAGGTGATTTGATTGGAGTACTGAACGTTTTCTACGTTGGAAATAGCGATTTAACTGCAGTTTTAAAGGAAGCGGAAGTTGAGAAAGTCAATGTGGTTTACAGAAGCGGAAAGGGAGTAATAAAAGAGGAGGTGAAGGTTGAACCCTTCGGTTACAGAAGATCCTTGGTGGCATCTTGGGAAGTTTTAATTGCCAACGAGCACAAAAAGGTGAGGTTTGGAGAGCCATGTATAGTTGAGATAAAGAGTATAGAGATTCCAAAGAACACCATCACCTATCCGCTAAGCATAATGAGGTACGCGTATGGAACATTCATCGATCTTGTGCCTGAAGGGCCGCCAAAGAAAATTGAGGAGGAGAGAATAATAAATAAAATTCTTTTCCTACCGATCTCGAATGGAGAGATAAGAGAAGGCCAACTTCTTGGAGTTATAAATCTATACCCAATTGAGATAGGGACTCTGGCCAAGGTTAGACAGTGGTTGGACAGCTGGCTCGATGAGATGGGAAGGAGACTTGGAGAACCAGACTGGCCGATATAATTTATCCTTTTTTATCCTTGAAAGCAGAAAATTTTATAATTTAAGAAACTTATTGAGCTTATGGAAGTCAAAATAACCTACAAAAATAGAGTACGTGACGAGTCTTACATTTCGGAAGAAGTTGATGTGGAAGAATACGGTTATTTTCTGGGGCCGGGGGCTTATTTTGAGCCTTTCATTTGTGATGAGGATACTGAGGTTGACGTAAACTCTGTTAGGATAATCAAAGTAAGGGAAGTGGAAATTCCTGAAAATGGTATATTAACCCTCCTCGATAGATTTAGACATGCTTTGGGTTTTCTGATTGCTGTAGTTGAAGAAGGGAAATTTGAAAGGATCGAATCCCCCAGAAAGATAAACCACGTTGTTTTTCTCCCTCTTGAGAGCGGGAAAATTAAAAAGGGAGAGCTATTGGGTGTGGGGTGCGTTAGAATTGTGGTAGAAAAGCCAAAACCGGTTTTACTCGAAAAACTTCAGGAATTCGATAGGGCGGTATCAATAGACCCTGAGGTTTTCATCAAGTCAGATTGGCCATATCTCTGGAAAAAGTGATAGGAAGTGATTACTTAAATTTAATCGGTTTTTATCATTTTTTGTCACAAATCATACATACTACTACCTTTTGTTATCTCAAAATTTGAGTTAGTGCATCTCTTTAAAATATCATAACAATATTAATATAATAAATTCGCATAACAATAAATGGTGGTAAAGATGCTTGAATACAAATACAAAACAACACAATCCGCGTTAAGGAAAATGGTGAGCGTATTGAAACGAATCGATAAGGCTATCTCTATCGATCCTGAGGTTTTCATCAAGTCAGATTGGCCATATCTCTGGAAAAAGAATTGAAAGTATCTTTATATCCTTCAACACAACAACTATATTTTTGTTCGGTCGAGAATTAAGCTTCTAATTATTAACAATTTATCATTAACCTCTATCGGTTTAAATAGGCCCTCTACATCTTTAGTATTAAGTTTTAATCAATTTTAGTTTAGATTCATAAAATTTATATAGTGAAACTAAGAGATAGTTATGGGGGTGGTGGTATTGAAATCTCATATCTCAGGATCATCTATTTCAAGAGTATCTATAGTCTTAGACGGCTCTCATCGGAGTAAATTGTTTGTACTGACTCTTGCTCTTTTTATTTTCATAGGAATCTCAGGAACAGCAGCTGCTGAAGAATCAGCAAGTATGGGTCTCTCCCCTGCAGAATTTTTTATACTTTTTTTGGTGATAAGCATTTTTATCGGGATGGTGGCGGTTCTGGCGGGGGTAGGGGGAGGTGTAATCTTCACCCCGCTTATGATGGGTTTTACACCCATCGACGGATTAATCATAAGAGGAACGGGCCTTTTCGTCGCAATGGCTGGAGCATTGGTTGCGGCAAGACCGTTCCTTAAGAGAGGTTTGGCAAACATAAGATTGCTTTATTTTGCTGCTGTTCCATATTCCGCATCTGCGGTTGCCGGAGCGTTACTTGCTGTTTATATCAAGCAAACAATGGGTGTAACCGGGGAAGCTTTCGTCAGATTAGCGCTCGGAAGCTTAGTAATAATTATTGCAATGCTTTTTGTCTTCGCTGGTGGTAGAATAGAGTACCCAGAAGTGAGAAAGGTTGACAGATTCACCCAAAGGGTTGGACTTGCGATGGCGTACTGGGAGGAATCTATCGGATCTGTTGTGCAGTATCAGGTTACGAGGTCTTGGTTAGGCTTGCTGATGTTTTCTGGTGTTGGTTTGATCTCAGGACTGTTTGGGCTTGGTGCAGGATGGGCAATGGTGCCGGTGTTAAATCTCGTCATGATGGCTCCCTTGAAAGTAGCAGCTGCGAGCAGCAAGGTGCTTATCGGAATAGGTGATACTGCTGCGATATGGCCTTACATAATGCAGGGAACGATATTTCCCCTCTTCGCAGTTCCATGCATGATCGGCTTGATAGTGGGCACGATACTTGGTGCAAAAATAATGATTAGAGTTAGGGCAGGTTTTGTAAGGTATCTAATCATTGGAATAATGTTTATTTCAGGAATAAGGTTGGTTCAGCAGTCCTTATCCATGTTGGGATATATTTGAGGTGATTTTGTATGCAAGAGATAAGAGGCAAGTTTAGTTCAGAATCAAGACCAAAACCACCCCTCTCCGGGGTTATTTACGGAGAATTGGCTTACTGGGTAGTTTTGATTGGAATGGTCGTATCTATAATTGGAGTCTCACTTATCCTAACGACGGATAAAAATTACATCGATTCGTCATGCCTGTTGAACAATCTCTGGGCTGGCGATAATCCTTCAGAGATCTGGGAAAGATGTGCAGGAACACATCCAGAGGGTCACTGGTATCTGGAAAAGCTTGGAACAGGAGATGGTATTGCAATGCTGGGTATAGCTTTCGCCTGTTTGGCAGCTGTTCTCGGGGTATGGGCATCAATATTCGCTCTAATCAAAGACAGAGAACACTTGTTTGTTGTTTTCGCTTTCATCGTTGCGATAATTCTAACGGCCAGTGCATTGGGAATTATTCAGGCAGGACATTAGATGCTCATTTTTTTATTTATTTTATTTTTCCTTTTTTATTTTTTTAGAATCTCTCAGTCAAGTCTTATACCACCCACATCCTCCGCCCATTTAGCTCCCTCTACCCATTTCGATATCATTTCTGAAATCTTGCTGAGTGCGCTCGTTTTTACGTATTGCACATTAATTACACCTATTAATTCACCTTTTTTAACAGTGCCATTGGAGATTGGAAGAAACACTGTTTGACTGATCTTTTTTTCTTCCTCTATTTTCTTCAAACCATCTGGGCCAAAAACATCGAGAACGAGTCCCAGTGCATGTCTCATAACCGGTAAGATGGATATTATGGCATTTTTGGGGATAGCTGTCTCTTGAACATCAATCACACAAACCTTGCTCTCCACAACCTCAACGTCTTTGGCTGATATCAACATCTTCCATTCCGCGATAGAACTCAATTGAAATCCAAAAGGTTCAATCTCAATCGTTTTTCTTTCCAGTTCGCCCTTAATTTTGTCTTTCCAGTAAACAATATCAATTTTTTCAGACGGCATATTACTACTTATTCTAACAGTTAAAATATTTTTTCGTCAAATTTTTTAGATTTAGGAAAATTTAAATATTACTTTATACTAAATTTTAATACTAGATAGGGGGGTGTAGTGACAAATGATAAAATTTAGTGAGTTAAGAAGTTTGATTGGAAAGATAATTGATTTCGAATCCTTGGCTGAGTTTGTCGATCCACCCACCATGGGGGAGCTTTTTAATCCACTAGATGATCCTTCAATCGAGCAACTGGAGGAGAAGTATCTCAGAATACCCGGAAAGTTTCCGAACTCAAATTTAGCTTGAGATTTTATTTTATTTTATAAATTTAATTTATTTTTGAATACAATACTGATTCATATAGCTTATTAAATCTAATGATTAATCACTAAGAATTTTATCACAAAAAATAAATAATATGAAATACACATAAATAAGAATAAAAGGAGATATACATTATTAAAAGAGGGTGGTGGGTATGGATAAAACTAAAGCTGAATGCGAACAAATGCTTTGTGATGAAGAAGGGTGCTGGATCAAGGTTTACATTCCTAAGAGGTGGATCGAGTTTATAAATGAATATACAGAATATATTGGCAAGAAAGATCCCAAAGAAAAGGAGAAGTACATTTTAATCGAGCTGCAATCCAGCATCCGGGACTTCATCTTCGCGGTTCTTGATTCTATGAAAAGCACGGACCCAGAAATGAGGGACCATTTTGTGGAGAAATACAGATTACACGAGGATATAAAAATAAGTTACGAGAAGGTGTACCTTCCGCAATAATCTTTTAATTTCCCATTTTTTAGTCAATCGAGCGATCACTAGATTCTCTTGCTCTCTCTTAGCGATATTAAACAATGTTATTTTTTAATTTGTAGTATTGTTTGGGAAAAATTTTTATTAAATGAGACATTGTGTTAATCAATGACACTAAAAACGAGGAGACTTTCTGTTGCAGTAGATCCCTCAACATACCGAATACTCGAGAGACTGGTTGAGAAGGAAAAGAAGTCCATCTCCGAAATTGTTAGAAGATCGATAAATGTTCTTGCAAAGATGTCCGAGGACAGCGATCTTAAGTCACTGGAGGAGGCAATGATTTATTCGGAGCTCTTGTCTGGGGAAGAGCATGTAATAGTTGACATAGAAATTTGGGCCGCAATTCTTGAAATGATCGATGAAGATAAAAGGGATGAGTTTCTGGAGATCGTTAGGAATGTTGGTTTTGAGCACGGTATACAATTTCGCAAGCGTGGATTGAACTCCATACAGGATGTCTTGAGATACCTTGAGCACGAGAAGTGGTTCAGGCTGAAACTTAACTCGGGCAAGGCGTTCACACTGGTGCTATCGGTGAAAGACGAGCTTAAGATTTTGGAGGAGTTCTTGAAGGGAATGTTTGAAGCAATGAGGTTCAAGGTAGAAATAAAAGAGTGTTACAAGAAGCTGATTATTTTGGAAAATTAGGTTGCTAATTCTTTTTTAATGCCATAATACTTTTAAAATGAAATTTGAACAGACATTCCATGCAGTTGGGGTTGAGAGGTTATGCTTTGTTTGCCATTCTTGGCATGGTCTCCGCCTTACTTGGAATTTTCGTTCTTCCCGCATTCATCAGGCTTGAAGGGCCCCTCTACGTCCATGCAATATTCTTGCTGGGGATGGTGTTTGCTGCATTAGCTTTCTGGCAGCTTAGCAGATCTCCTTCGGCTATTCTGAAAGGATTGGTGATTTATGCGACTTTTTTCCTCCTGTGGTATCTCGAAATTTCCGCATACTTGCAGCTTACCCTTATCTTTCTCATTTCGCTTATCGTTGTTCTCGTGCTCTCTGGAATTAAGAAAACCGAAAATTTCAGGATTGCCGGGTTTGTTGCAGTTGCAATACTGGTTTCTTACCTCGTCTTCATGGCCTTTCTGGGCTTCGCAGCCTACCAGCATTACAATGCGCGTTACATCCACGTGGAAAAGCTCGAGTTGCCGAGCTATTATGCCGATCTCTCCGAGAGTGACTTCCCGTTTATTCAGAACGTAAGCGATAGGGCGAGAATTGACATAGCGCCAGCTGAAATGGCAAAATTTGAAAGGATCGCCCTGCAGTATACGAAACCTGGAGACACCTTCTTTTTTGCGAAGTTTGGTGAAGACTACTACAAAATCATTCCGCTCACTCTGATAGAGGTTGAGCTTGCAGAACCTGAGCCAGATTACACTAAGATCAGCGAAAAAGAGCTGGAATGCTGTCCCACGCTGGTAGAGCTCATGAATAAAGCAAAGGAGGTTGGTGAAAGAAAGGATTCAAGACACTTCTCGAAGGTATCGTTAAAGGAGCTTGGTGAAGTGAGGAAGCTGATAGAGGAAAAAGGGCATAATCTGGAATACAAAGGAGGGTACTACAACGTCTTCCTTTGCTGTTCCGTCTGGATAGAAAAGGTAGTAATTCCAAAATGTGAGGAAGTCAGCCAGAAAGAGCTTGAAATCTATCCTGCCTTAAAGAAAGCGTTGGTCGCTGCCGATAAGGAGGGTAGAGCAATTATAAAAGTTTCTCCGGAGGAGTGGAGTGGGATTCAAAACTTTATACAAGAAAAGGATGCATCGGCTTTAATCGGAGTAGCTTCACCGTGCATTTTATGCTGGCATGAAACTGAGCTTAATCCATCACTTTAACATCAAAATGCAATGAGCTTTATATATTCGCTTATCAAGATTTCTCCATGAAATTCGACTTCGAAAGCTCATCTTGGGTTGAGAGAGACGGATACAGAACAAAGAAGGTTTTCGATATTGCCGAGGATTCTTTCGTTCAAATTGTTGAGATAAAGCCGAAAGCAGAGGTTAAGAAGCACTATCACGTTCAACAGACAGAAGTTTTTTACATCATGGATGGGAAAGCTAAGTTGGGTTTGGGTGAGAAGGAGTATGCTGCTGAAAAAGGAGACATATTTCTTTGCAGGCCGAAAACGGTTCACTGGGTTGTGAACGACTCTGAAAATCCATTTAGGGTTCTTGTATTCAAATATGGCTGGAAGGAGAACGACACCGTATGGTTAAGCTAACTTATTGGGGCACACGTTATGGAAGTTAGAGTATTTCACCGAAAATATAATTTATAAAAGGGAGAAAAATTTAGCGATGAACATAGGAGAAATCGAAAGATTTGCCAGGGAGGTATTCTCCAATCGTAGAGAAGTTGTAGCCTCCTATCTTTACGGTTCCTTCTTGAAAGGTACTCGCTATAGGGATGTAGATATCGGTATAGTTGTAGATGAAAATTTCAAACCTGGTGTGTTTTATGAAGTGAGAATTGCAAAGGAGTTTGAACAAAAGTTTCAGGGTTCCGGGGATAATAGGGTAAGTTTCGATGTAAGAATTCTGAACAAACGCCCCTTAAGATTTCTTTTTAATGTGCTAAAAGAATCAAAGTTAATCTATGTTGGTGATGAGAGCAAGAGGATTGAGTTCGAGAGTAGAGTTATGAAAGAGTATCTTGACTTCAAACCACACTACGAGTTGTATGATAAAATGAGGAGGCTCAGACATGTCAAATGAGGTAATAGAAGGGAAAATTGACATAATCCTGAGAAATTTAGAGTTTTTGAGAGAATATGCAGACATCGACGAACAAGAGTTTTTAGATAGCTACAAAGATCTTCAGGCAGTTAAATATTCTTTGCTCGAAACGATCGAGGCATGCATCGATATTGCTTCGCACATAATTTCAGCCAGAGGATTGGAAAGAGCAGAAAGTTACGCAGAGATGTTTGAAATTTTGGGAAAAAGAGGTGTAATTGAGAAAGGTCTTGCAGATAAGCTGTCAGATATGGCAAGATTCAGAAATATTCTTGTTCATGGTTATGCAAAGGTTGACAATCTTAAAGTGTTGGAGATTGTTAAAGAAGAATTGCAAGATGTGGAAAGATTTGTAAAAGAAATTCTAAGAAAATTTAACGCCTAATTTGATTACTCAATCTATAGTAATTGAAAATATCTTGTGTAAAATTTTTAATAGGAAAGTTCTATATCTAAATGATGGGAAAGCCACGAGCAATCTTTCTGGCAGCAATCTCGATTTTGTTTCTAATTTTGGTTTTGATTTTAGCCCTAAACTTTTCTCCATCTAATAAGGAGTCCAATGTTGGTAATATCGAAGCTGGTAAAGAGATCGTGCTATACCCTTCAAAGCTGAATACTTCCTTAAATACTTCCTCTGACTTTAAACTGTCGAATGAATCAACGTTTGAGGCAAGCTTGAAAGTTGAAATGTTCGTGAATGAGAACAGATCTATGAACGCCACCAAAACAATTTTTCTGAAAAACGTTGGAAAAAGCGATAAAGGTTTGTTAGCCATCTATTATCTTTATCCAGCAATAAAAATTGATAAAATCGTTTTGAAAGGAATAAAACTTGAAAATGCCTCGACAACTCGGGGAAAAGACGTAGTTTTCTTGGTTTTCGAACTCCCCATCGGTGAAACTGGTAAGGTTGAAATCCATTACGAATCTCCTACGGTTCTTTTTCGTGATTTTGGGTGGTTTACTTCTATTTTCCGGAATTACACTGTAAACGATAAACAAACAGAGATCAGTCCAATCTACTTTTTAGATGAGAGGTTTAACGGCACCACTTCCAACTACACCATCTTGCTCAACATACCACCGGCATGGAATGGCACGATTCTGGATTCACGACGCATGGAGGGATACTGGAGTTCGATGGGAGTGGAAGAGGGAGGAGGGAGAAAAGTTCTGGCGTTTGCTTCAAACTCCTCAAAATCACCTTTTGCCATACTGGGGCTTTTCGATTGGGTTACAAGCGATATCGACTTTAACGGAAAGCAAGTTAGAATCACTCTGCTGTTACCCAGAGAACTTGAGGGAAAGAATGAAGTAATAAAAACTGTCGAGGACATCCTGAGGACTTACTCGGAATGGTATGGAGAGTATCCCTTTTCTTTCCTCCAGATTGTTGTGTCGAGAACCGTCGCTCCTCATGCGGGCATGAATGGTATCTATGGCGTTGTTTTAATCTCCGACACCTTCGATGAGTGGCTGCTCTCCCATGAGTTAGCTCATTTCTGGTTCGGGAGTAAGGCACGGTTTGGAAAAATGTTTGAAATCGATGAATCACTGGCCAGCTACTCTTCCGTTAATTATTTCGTACAACTCTCGCAAAAGAAGGGAGAACCTTTTGCTCACAGCTTGGATTTTCTCGAGAATCAAAGTTTGAAGTACAACATCTCTCTCAGGAAGGCTTATTCGACTTACACAAAAAGCTTAACTTGGGATGAGATCTACGCGATCATTTACCGCAAGGGTGCGATGGTGTTTAGATCGTTGCAATTTGTCGTGGGCGACGAGATGTTCTTCAAAAGCATGAAAGAACTTCTGAAAGAATGCAGGGCGTGTGGTTTAAACGACATCCAGGAGGTTTTTGAAAGAATTTCGGGTGAGGATCTGAACTGGTTTTTCGAGGAATGGTTTAACTCGCCAAAAGCCCCGAATTGGGTTGTTGATAATCTGAGTTTTGAAAATCACAGCCTGAGCTTCGAAATTTGGGATGAGAACGACCTCAAAATGCCCGTGGAAATAGAGGTTATAACGCCGGCGGAGGTTATTAGCGAACTGGTATGGGTGGATGGAGTGAATAAGACGCATGTAACTTTCAATATTGAGAAAAAGCCGGAGAGAATAGTAATCGATCCAAATGAGTGGATGGTGAACTGGAATAGGAAATATTCATTGGGTGGGATTGAAATTGTTATTAACTGACCTAAATCCATTGAACTCAGGTGAAATTTATCACGATAAAGTTGGTGATTTATATGGTGGAGTTGATCAAGAAAGAATCGGGCGTTTCCAAGTACTTCAATTTGAAAGAGATAGAAGAGGAAGTATTAAATGAAATTGAAGAATACTCAAGGAAATTCAGAACATCAGCGAAATTTAGAGTTTGAATGGCAAATTTATACTCTCGACTAAAAAAATCTGAGGAAAATCTGAGAAGTAAGTCATTTGGTTAATTTACTAAATTTGGGGGATTATCTTTTCTTTACCCTTTTCCCCTTCTTCTCCTTCTTACTTTTCAAAAGAGAGGGGAGGTGGATTATATACTTCCCGTCCTCCTGCAGTGCAATAACAATCTCATCTGACGTAAAAAGCCTGTCGAGGTTGAGCTCATACTTGCCTGGAGCTATTATCTTCACGCTCGCTATGCCCATGTCGGTGAGCTGCCTCTCTATCCTTTTAACTGGCTCCTCCTCAGCATCTGCGGCTTTTGCAACCCCTTCCGCAACTTTCGCAACCTCAGCCTTTGCTTTAGGCACGTACAAAAATTTGTTGTTTCCGCACTCGCAACCCTTGAGTATGCGCATGTCGCCATCAGGATATTCCTTGCCGCATTTTGTACATCGATGGGGCATAAGACCAACCCGATAACCCAAACTTCAACCAAACTGCACCAAAGCTCTTATCTGATCCTCATGCTTTTCAATCGTCTTCAAACGGTTTGCTGGGCCTATGAGCATGAGTTTTCCTTCCTTGCCGCCGAAAAATCTCTTGAAGAAGGACTTCACAACCTTCTTTGGATAAGTCTCAACCTCTATGCCGACAAAATTCTCGTGATCTATTTCCAGCATCGTCATTTCGATGAGCTTTGCCTCTTCCTCAGGAGTTAAACCTGATTCAAGCACGACTATCTTACCATCCTTAACTTCATCCAGAATCATCTTGAGCTTCTCCATTGTCGCCATCTTGTCAAGTCGATCCTTGGATATGAGATTGAGCTGGACTCCTTCCATCCTATCACCTATCCGAACTTCTCGGCAAGCATTTTGTAGAGATTGTCCACGTTAAGCCCCTTTAAAGCTGAAATCGGCACAACAGGATGCTGCGGAAAGGCAGATTTGATTCTTGCTGGCGAAGCGTTCGGCAAGTCGATCTTGTTTGCGGCGATAAGTAAAGGCAGGCCTCGGGCTTCGATGTTTCCGACTATCGTGACGTTTATCTGAGTGAAGGGATCTTCTGCCGAATCCATAACGAGCAGAACCCCATCCAGATCATCCAACCACTTTATAGCCTCGATAACACCCTCCGTTGCCTCCTTAGCCCTTCTCTTTGCCTCTTCCTCATCCATTCCATACCTCAGAAAATCCTGAAAGTCAATTTTGGTTGCAAGCCCGGGCGTGTCGACGATGTCAATCGTCAAGGAGCGTCCATCAACCTCTATCTTCACACCCTCTCTTAGCCTAGCCCTCCTCGTTTCATGCGGCACGTCGCTTGCGGAGCCCATTATATCTCCAGTCCAGTCGCGAAGAATTCTGTTTGCGAGCGTCGTCTTTCCGGCATTTGGAGGGCCGTAGATGCCTATTCTCATCTTGTCCTTCTTGAATATCCACTTAAAAAGGAAGCCAAATCTTTTTCTTAATCTGATCATCCATCCCATACATACCCCTCTGCCCTTTAAACATCTTAATATGATTTTAATCCCGCTTTCTTGCCTTCAGCTCTATTCATGCCAAATTTTCTTAACTCTCCTCAACTTTCCTCAGCTGAATCCAGTTTTGCACTTATGAAATATATAATTTTAGGATTAGCGTGAAACTGAAAAAGCAAAACTTGCCAGCTTTATTGCCTGACTACTGACTATTCCATGACTATCGCATCTCTAGGGCATACATCGATGCAGCTCCCACACTCGGTGCAGATCTCCTCATCCACAAAAGCCTTGTCGTTTAATTCTATAGCACCCATAGGACATTCCTCCACGCAAATCCCGCAGCCATCGCAAAGCTCTTCATCAACAACCGCCGGCATGAAGGTACAGTTCAAGCAGAGGAGTTAAAAGATTTTCCTTACCAGATAGTTTCGAATATTAATTTTTTGAAAGTAATTTTCACTTCATAATAAAATTTTCGGTTATCAGACTAAAAATTTTCAACTATCTCCATCTGGTTTAGGACTTCTAAATTTATCGTTCTTTTTCGTCAAAATTCGATAAAAAAAGAAAAAGTTATATTTTTGCATTTTTGATTTTTACCAATTCCAGAGGTGGTGAAACTTGAAGGGACATAGATATTTGAAATCCACCTTCGTTTTGATTGTTCTAATTATTGTCGCTCTTTCAGCGGTTGTAGATGCTGTAGATGTAAGCTCATGCACAAGAATTGACCAGCCTGGAAATTACCAGCTGAGGGTCGATTTAACCGATAGAAATGAAAATCCGTGTATTGAGATCACTGCAACCAATGTTGTTTTCGACGGAATGGGTCATGTTTTGGATGGCTCCGGTAGTGGGACGGGTGTGAGAGTTAGGTCATCAGCTGTGATAGTGAGAAATTTAACTCTAACTGACTGGTATTACGGAATCCAAATCGACTCCCCCTCAAATACTGTTACGGGGTGCAGATTGGAGAATAACACTTTTGGTGGAAAGCTCGCAAGCGGCATCAACTTCACAGATAACATCGTGAGGAATAACGAGAACGAGGGATTAATCATTGTGTTCTCCTCGGGAGGTGTGGTCTCCTCGAATGTGTTTGAGAGCAACGGCGGCTACGGTTTGAAGCTTTACAATTCCAGAAATGTGGATGTGAAAAACAACGTCTTTGTTAAAGATGGTATTTACATAGGAGATGGGAACAGTGAGGCGTATCACTTTCACAACTTTTCCAACAATACCGTAAACGGTCGTTCGCTGTGCTACATAAACAACTCAAAAAACCTTTCGGCAACATGTGGCTCTGTAATCGCGGTCAGCTCCAACAACATTTCCATCGTAAATTCGAATTTAAGTTATGCTGATGTGGGGGTTTTCATTTTCAACGTGACGAATTTCAGGCTTGAGAACTCGAGTGTAAAAGGAGATACATACGGTCTTTACGCGAAGTACTCGTCGAAAGTTCTCATAAATGAGAGCGATTTCGAAAGCTGTGATAAAGCTGTGTATCAGGATTACAACTCGATGAACTTCACACTAAACGATTCACTTTTTAACTCCTTCTCGGAAATCAGATTGCTGGGCGATGGTAATCTGATTTACAATTCCAGCTTTAACGGTGACTCCGTTTGGATTCAATCGGATTTCAACACCCTATCTAAGTCCTCATTTACCGACCTTACATCTGGATTATACATTTCCGGCCAGAAGAACTCAATTCTGGAATGCAGGATAAATGACTCTTACAAGCTCTCGGCTCATGGAAACGATCTTTTGATAAAAGACAGCTACCTACTCAATAACGATTATGGGATTGAAATAGATGGTGAGAACGTCAGCATCCTGAACAACACTCTTGTGAGGAACAATCACTGGGCAATTCACGTTTTTTCGTCTTCCAACGTTTATCTGGAAAACAACACCGCCCATGACCACCTGATCGGAGTTCAGATAAAATATTCGGATAACGTAACCGTCGAATCAAATGAAATTCTCTTAGGTAGCTACTACGGAATAAATCTGGATAGATCGGATGATATCCTGATAGATAATACAACGGTCAGCAATTTTGAGAGATGCATTAACTCATTCAGGTCTGAGTTAAACATCTCCAGTTCACGGCTAACCAACTGCGATTATGGTCTTTATCTGGAAGAGACCGAAACCACTCTATCAAACAGCCAGGTAAACAATAACGAGATCGGAATTTACTCCGAAAGCTCGAATCTCTCCGCCTATGAGAACGTTGTATGCAACGTTGAGAGTGACTTCAACAGCACGGACTGGCTTTCCAGCTATGGAAAGAACAATTCATGCAGCATTCCAGACGGCTGGAGTGATGATGGATGTGAAGGATGCACGTATGCATGTTTCGACTGTAGCAGAGATGACGCCACCTACATAAGACTTTATGAGGTTAGCAGAAAAAGCAACATTTATCCAGTTACTGTAGAAACTGTGAACTACAGCCTTAGCGATTCCTATTTTACTGGTGGGATTGCGAGATTTTACAATTTTACACTACTTTTCTACGATCGGCAACATGCAATAGCCGTGGGTTCTTTAAACATCGAGCTCAACAGTACCACATACAACGTAACTCTTAGGGGTATTGCTACAAGAACTGAAAGCGGAATTACGGATTTGTACGCAGTTTTATCTGGAGATCTGACAGGAAAGATTCTCGGTGGAATGAAGAACGGGAGATACACGTTCTATCTAATCGTGACGATGATAGGAGAAAACCACGTTTACGAAAATGTCACCCTCAACTCAACTTACAGTATCGGTGGCTCAACTGCGACGTCCGGTAAAATCCTGACCACCATCCTGAAATTCAACGGAAGTCTATGCGGTGCAATTGATGGCGAAGTAAAACTCAATGAAACCAGAATCCAGCTCTCGTATCCCAGTAAGTTCAACATGAGCGGTTACGGAAGTGGAAGTTATTCAATAAATTCAGGGACTAAAAAATATCGCTTTAACTGGATCATTGACGGACAGGATATTTCTGGAGCGTTTTTCGGGAGGCTTTCAGAAATCATGATCGGAAAAATGAAAAAGAGTAATCCCGCTTATATCGATGGGGTGATATACAGGGAAGGTATTCCCGGCCAGGACATCGCAAATCTCGCTCTCAAAATTGACGGACCTAAACACGCTAGTGGCGGTTCAAAGATCGCATACGACATCACGATATCGAATTTGGGATTTATACCTGTCTATAACGTGAGTCTGGATTTTGTGCTGGATGGTTTGCTATCGTTTGCAGGTTACAGAGTAGAAAAAGATACTACCTGCAATGTAGAAAAAAGTAATACAGAGAATATAGTAAACTGCAAGGTTAAGAAGATCGAAGCGGGCATGGAAAAGGTTATTACAGTATACGCTGGCACACCGAGCCAACCACCTATGCCAGACATTACGAATTTAACTGTAACATCAAAAGCCTATGCCGCTGTTTCAGCCGAGACTTTAAACGAGAGGATATGGGGTGAAAGAAATTATCTGGTTCCATCCTATTCCCCACCTGAACCTATATATGCTTATGCCATCAATTTCTCAGATTCCGATTTGAAAAACGATAGCAGATTTGCAGAGCTATCGGAATGGTTATCGAGCATGGGTTACCACCTCCTCCCCTTCGCGGTTGTTCAGGTCTACTCAGACGGTAACTACGGGAATCTGGCTGTTTTCGCAAAAGATGGAGATGCTATAATCGCCTTCAAGCTGAACGGTACGCCCCCACTTTTGATCAACATGAGCGGAAATACGCTCCGTATTTTTGATGATAAAGGGGGCTACAGGGTTGAATTTCTAGGCTACGAGGCTGAATACTACGGTGAGTGGAATGTTAGCCACAGTCCAACTACGGGTGATTGTATAGAAAACTGCTATCTCGGAAAAGTACCCGGTTACATTCTCAGCACCCTTTTTAAGGCAATGTTCAAAGAGGTGGCGCTTGTTGAGCAAACCGTGGAAACGCTGGGAAAGGTCTGGGGTGCGATTACGAACATGAACACCTGCTGGCAGTGTTATAAAAAATGGAATAATGAATCGAACACTCCGGGAGAATGCAATGATTGTTTGAACGGTGTGCTTGGAGTTGTTCCGGGACCGATTTACGATTTTATTAAGTGTTACAATGATTGTTCACAAAACCCGTGGTCTCACTCTTGTGTGGAGGGCACGTTCATGTACAGGTGCTCGAAAGGTAACTATATTGATGCCACGCAAACCTTGATTTGGGAGGACGTTTACGATAATTACATCCTCAGCTTCTACTGCAAAGATGGAGAGTGGGAGTACAAAGGTGCTGAAAGCTGTGTTAACATGATGTACATGTCAAATGCGATTTGTGTGGAAGAAAAATCACCTTTAGGCCCCACTCTCGCCAGATGTGATATTAAAGTACCTAAAACACCCTCTTTCTTCACCAAAGGTGGACTTCACGACTCCATTACAACTTACATAACCTTTGCCCACGATCCTAATGCAAAGTACGTAAACAGAAAGGCTGCGCATCCGGGCGATTACATCAATTTTACAATTGAATTTGAAAATGTGGGAAATGGTTCGGCATACGGTGTTTACATTGAAGACAGGCTCGATCCACTACTTGATATCTCGTCTCTAACCATAGGAGACATGTACGACTACAACGGGACAAAAATAGCTTCTGGAACCCTTGATCAGGCTACTAGGACTATAAGGTGGGATGTCGGGGAGGTAAAGCCTAAACACGGTGGTAAAGCCTGGGTTAAAGTGAAAATCACGGACAATATTTCAGAACCGACAGAGATCAGGAATAACGCAATTGTCTTTTTCCCTTCGGCTCTTGAAATTACATGGACGAACACAACTGTTACAGAAGTCTGCGTTAAGCCGTTGCCCTATATATTCAACAACACCTGTGTCAACTGCACATCCGATAGCGACTGTATGCAGGGATGGTTCTGCAATGAATCCCACATGTGTGAGAAAATAAACTCTCCACCAGTAGCAATTGTTGATTTTAAAGATACCGCCTATGTGAACGAAGAAATCGAATTCAACGCAAGCAAAAGCTACGATCCGGATAGAGATGAACTGACTTTCTTCTGGTCCTTTGGAGACGGGTCATCTGGCGTAGGAAATGTAGTAACACACTCCTTCAGCTCAGCGGGCACTTACAACGTGACTCTTTCCGTCTTCGACTCGAAGGGTGCAAACAACAGCACAACCAGAGAAATCACGATCCTCTCAAGATCTCAGCTTACTCCAACCCCAACACCCACACCCTCGCAGACGCCCTCACAAACTCCCCAACCAAGATCGCAAACATCTCCATCTGCATCGTCTCGGGTATTGCCAAAACTAGATTCTCCGTTCGTCTACTCCTTCATTCATTCTGGTTACTTAGATGCTCCAAGTTGGTTGATACTAACTCTAAGTGAGAGTGAAATCGAGCTAACTAACTTAACCAAATTGGGATTCAGATTTGATGAGAGGGCATATATAGATGTCAGATTTTCAAAAGCAATTCCAGCTGAGGGTATAAAATGGCCGGATGTTAAAGTTTATCAGTTTAACGAGATCGCTACAGCGAAACACGGCTCCGGTGAGGGAGTTTCTCCTGTAGAGTCCTTTATTGAGTTCAGAGTTAATAAGTCGTGGTTGGATCAGTATGACATTGAAAGCGTTTCAGTACTGCTGTGGAGCATGGAAAAAGAGGAGTGGAAAGCAATAAAAACTGAATGCGTCGGAAGTGACCAGAACTTCAAGTATTTCAAAGCTTATCTCGAGGAATTAGGTTTAATTGCGATTGGAGGTGAAAAATCTCAAGTCTTTTCTCCAGTCACTCTCCAACCGACAAAGCCTACTGTAACTCCAGAAGAGAAAGCAGAAAAAATGGTAGAAGAAAAGGAAGTTAAAGAGAGGCATGTAGAATCAATAGCAGAAAAATCTCCAGGTCTCGAATCAATTCTTTTGGTAATAGTTTTGAGCTTCATGGCGTATTCACTGAAAAGAAGAGCTAGGTAGGCATGACTTCTACTGCTAGACATTCAAAGCGGGAGGTTGAAGAGTAAGGTGGGTAAAAGCCATACGCAGAGCTTTGGATGTGGCTAGGAATCTCTTTGCCTGCACGTTGGAAGCTCAGTTACTAAAGCCCAATCACTTTCAAAAAGTAGGCGCATTTGGGAATCTAGGCACATTATCTAAATCTTAAAGAAAAGTTAATGTTATATTTCTAATATTCTAATCAATCTATCATTTCATCCTAGTCAATTTACAAATTTTCGAATCTAAAACTCTCAAATGAGTATAATTATGTAATAAAACCGAAAGATTTATAAAAATTAAATATTTTCAATAACTGACCAAATCAATAATCAAAACTGGGGCCAAGGAGGTGCATTAATGCACAGGTGGGTAGGTATACTAGCTTTGCTTGTTTTAGCATGTTCAGTCACCCCAGTTTCGGCTGGATGGAGTAAAGAAGTTCTGCTGGAAAGCGATTACTACCTTCAGGTTGTGGGAGTTAGCGATGACGGGAACAGGATTGTATACATCGCCGACACCGACAACAATGATGCCACTACATGGGATTGGGAAGTTTTCATGATGGATCTGGAAACGGGAGAGGTTACGAGGATAACGAGGAATGTTGATCAGGAAGTGCAGGCAGGGATTTCCGGGGATGGGAATGTTATTGTTTACGGAACAAAGGTGGTGGAGAACGGGGAGACGGTCTATAAGTATTACACGTACACTGTGAGTTCAGGCTCGGTAAGATTTTTACGTGATTTTCACAAGGATGTTCTTGATGAACACTATACACCGAGTCACAGTTCGATATTGGTTAATACTAATGGACGACTAATCTCGATACCATACAACAGGTACTCAGATTACTATAATTTGTATTGCACATATGATTTTAGGATCTATAGAGATTCAGGTTTAAGTTTTTGGAGAGATGATGCTGCTGGTTTGCCCATCCCAGAAATTAAGGGGAATCACAAAGTAGAAGAGGATTTAACCTCAGATAATCAGCAGACCCTCTACTTGAGAGTGATTGATGAACTAAATCTTGAAACGATCTTCACAACAAATCCAGGGGAGAAGCTGTACATAGTGTACTGTGGTGCTTGGGTAGGCTGTAGACTTGGTACTCCGTTGCCTTTCTCAGTATCATTCGATGGAAAAAGGGTAGTTTTCGTTGTTTATCCAGATCCATATGCTGAGACTGCTGAAAATATAAGAAAAGGAATATTTCTGTATGAGAATGGAGCGATTACCCAAATATCTCAAAAAACACCTCCTTTTATCAGGATTAGCGGTGACGGATCAAAGATATTTTATGTAGAGAGATTGGGGAGGTATAGTTACAAGCTGTTCACGATGAACTCCGATGGGAGCGGAGAAATGGCTATTGATCATAATGGTGTAGGATTAAGTTTCATCACCGAATCGATGTTTACGAACTATGACGGCTCCATCGTAGTCTTAAGCGGCGAGGATGGAGATTTTGAGGGCTACAAAATACTCTTATACAGGGATACTGGAACCGATACTGGAACTGTACTTTCAGATATCACTGGCAAGATACCAGCCATCAATCAGCAGTTTCATTCAAATAGCGTTGTTTTTATGCCCCTCGATCAAACTGTAATCGAATTCGGTTCTGTAGAAGCATTGCCCGGAAGTGAGGTGCAGATCCCAGTCAAAGTTAGATATGCGGATAAAATAGGAGCAATAAGTCTGCTGTTGAACTATCCGTCGGATGTACTGGATGTGGAAGATGTCATTGCGGGATCACTCACCCAGAACTCCATGTTGGAATACAATGTGGAGGGAGACAATATAAGCATCGGCATAGTAGACTCAGAGGGGATAAGCGGTAATGGATCGCTTTTGTACATCAGGTTCAGGGTTCTCAGCGAAGAAGAATTAGCAAATAAGGGCGGAAAGGGTAACGAAAAAGAAGATACTTCAAAATTGTCCCTGAAACCTGAACAAATTGCTCCCGTGAAAAACGAGTTCGATTTGATAATCCTAGAAGCAACGGTCACCAATGTTGATGAGGAGGAAGTGGAAGTCGTAACTATAGATGGAAACCTGAGATTGATAACTGAGGAGGAAGCAAACAAAGGAGATGTCAACGGAGATGGTGAGATAACCAGCGTCGATGCCTTGCTTGCGTTGCAGATGTCAGTAGGAAAGCTTGAACCGAATATGATCGCAGATATGAATGACGACGGGAAGGTGAAGCCAGATGATGCATTGAAAATCCTGAAGATTGCAAACGAACAGATGGTTGGCCAGCTCGTGAAGCAGAAATTCAGGGTCGGTATAGGAACAAGTGTGGGGGTAAATGTTGGGGTTTCTCAGGCAGGAAAGATTGGTCAATCTGGATAGGGGGTGTTTTATGAAACCTACAAATAGGATTGGATTGAACGTACTTTTATGTCTTACTTTGTTTTTCCTCCTGCTCACCACAGCATCCGCTTTAACGGTAAAAATCCAGGGCGGCTCGGGAGCTGTGGGGAGCGAGGCGAGCTTGGCAATTAGCGTGAAGGATGCAAAGAATCTTGGGAGCATGGACCTCGTTATAGCTTACGATCCAGAAATTCTGAAAGTCAAGAAGGTTGAGAAGGGGAGCCTTGTCAAAGGACTCTTCTCATCCAACACCGAGAAGGCTGGAGTTATAGCGATAGGCATAGTCGACTCCAAAGGTATCAATGGGGATGGTGAGATAGCAAAGATAACATTCGAAGTTCTCAAGGCTGGAGAGAGCTCGCTGGAAGTTGCCAATGTAAAAGCCTACGATGTTGAAAGTCATGTGGATATCCAAGTGACAGCTGAGAATGGAGTTTTCAAGGCTGAAAAGGCTGAAGAGGCTTCGACTCAAACACCAACGCCAACTCCAACCCCAGAAGAGAAGAAGAGTCCAGGATTTGAGATTGGTATTGCGGTAGCTGGCTTAGTGCTTGCTTTGTTTTGGAGAAAAGGTGGGTTGAGGTAGCTGAGGTGAGTTTGAAGCCAAATTGAAAAGCTGAAAATCAGAGGGGAGAGAATGTTCAAAAGGCATAAACTTTCAATTTTTTACATCTTTGTTGTGGCTCTAATTATTGCAAGCACAACTGCAATAGCTCAGAACTGTGATGACGGCAATCCATGCACAATCGACACCGTAGATCCTAATACCGGAGAATGCATTCATCAGCCAAAGAACTGTGATGACGGCAATCCCAATACCATAGACTCCTGTGATGTTAGTACCGGAGAATGCATTCATCAGCCAAAGAACTGTGATGACGGCAATCCCAATACCATAGACTCCTGTGATGTTAGTACCGGAGAATGTACTCACACAGCTCAAGAAGTCCAGGAAATCAAAGGAGATGTTAACGGTGATGGGAATATAA
>JACDNU010000029.1 GCA_017656505.1 Archaeoglobus sp.
AAGGTAATCCAGCCGTTTTTCTTGCTGTAAGAAGAATTCGGAATCAGCCAAGCTATGTAAGGCATTATTTCTTTGAAATCGTTCTTTACCTCTATTTTCCCAATCACCCTGAACTTTTTTGGGTCTGCAATGCATGGAAGAATTTCTTTGATTTTAGCCATAGAATTTTTAATTTATAATCTCGATTTAAGCTTTTTGTTTATTTTTTAAACTAAGTTTTACTTCTCTTTTGTTAAATCTAAAATCTTTGGTGGAAAAGCTATTGGAATTCCCTTTTCGTGACTCCTTTTAACTTCTTCTGAGTAGATCAAGATCTCAAAAATTTCAAATACTCTTTCCTACGTTCGTAAATCTTTTCTGAAATTCCACAGCAAACCCCCTCAGCTTATCGTAAAACCCTAAAAGTTTCTTAGGTCCTCCTTTAAATTCTTCAAGAAAGTACCTTGGAGTTACGTATGTATATTCAAGTTTCCTCGATCTATGGCATGCTTTTTGTGAATGAATTTTTTTAGTTTATTTTTTAAACCAAAACTATAAATATCGTTTACTATGTAAATTGGCATGTGTATAATTATTGGCGTAGTAGTTGCAGAAGCTGGCTCCTGTCTTTACAATATTTGCAAAAGCAAAAATCAGGTGATGAAAAATGATAGGGCTTGTTGAAGCGGCAATAATTCTGCTTGTAACCGGACTAGGAGTTGGATTCGCAAGCGGTTTGCTGGGTGTGGGAGGATGTTTCATCATGATTCCCGTACAGTACTTCGTCTACACCTCCATGGGCATTGATGCAGCGACAGCAACAATGGTAGCTTTTGGCACGAATCTGCTCGTCGTCTTTCCGACTGCGGCAAGTGGGGCTCATGCCCATTCAAAAAAGGGTTTTGTTTGGTGGAAAGCTGCAGTTGTTCTCGGGATCACTGGAGCAATCGGAGCTGTTATAGGCTCGAGCATCGCAGCGTTAACGCCAAAGTATATCCTGAGAGTAATCTTCGGGCTCGCAGTGATTGCTGGAGCGATTAGAATGCTGACAGCGAAACCTCCGGAGGAGACAGGCAGAAAGCCCGTTGACAATCCGTTATTATGGGCTGCATGGGGCTTTCCGCTTGGAATCATAACGGGCATAATTGGAATCGGCGGGGGAGTTCTGATGGTTCCTGTTATGGTTGTTGCTTTATCTTTTGGAATGCATCTCGCAGTGGGAACATCAACGGCTTTGATGATTTTCACGAGTCTCGGAGGTGTTGCAGGCTACATTTACAACGGGATAAAAGCCGGTGTGCCTTTAAACTCGCCCATTGGCCACCTCATCGGCTACGTGAATCTTGAGTCATGGATTTTGCTTGCAGCCACGAGCGTTCTTATGGCTCAGGTTGGAGCGAGAACTGCTCACAGACTTCCGGCAAAGAAGTTGAAGTACGTTTTTATTGTAGTGATGGTATATATGGGCTGGAAGATGATTGAGACAGGTCTTGGGTTGAAGTTGCCTGTTTAGTTTTTATTAGACTTAAAATTAAAAAACCAAACAATGAACAAGTTTTTATTCCTGTTGCAAATTTTTGAGGTATGAGACTTCTGATCGCAGCTCTAGCATTCGCCTTTTTTATAGTCTGTCCGAGAATGGCCGGAATAACAAGTGTGATATCGAAATCTGCAAGCGTCGACCTAATCAAACTTGCTGTAGTTGGTACGCTGGTCTCTCTACCGCTGATCGTTGTGATGGTTTATATCTTCAGCAGATATGGCCTGATCGCTGCCCTTGCTTTTGCTGTATTCACAGATTTGCTTTCTGCTTTTGTAATTAAGGAGATAAACTTTAAGGCAGGCATTGAAACTCTCATAATCGCTCTTTTCGTTATCGTGGGCGTCAGAGCTGCCTCATACATCTCGAGTCTTATTTGATGTCCAAAGTGATTTTTGCATGACTTCCATTATGTAACGTTTATAGTTTTTTAATTGTATATTAAACCTGAATCATCGAATTATTTTCAGACCTAAACTTTTTAACCTTAAAAATTTTAATTTGACTATGGACGAAAGGGACAGGAAGATCGTATCCATTCTGCAGAGAGACGGCAGAGCAACACTTTCTGAGATAGCAAACGCAATTGGCCTTTCCTCGATGGGTGCAAAGAAGAGAGTGGACAAACTGGTTTCCAGAGATCTGATAAGAATCAAACCACTTCTCAACACCGAGAAACTGAATATCATTACCGCCTTGATTGCGATGGAGCTTGAAAGCGCGGAAGCTCTGGAAAGGCTGCTTGAGAGGTTTAAAGATTGCCCGAGAATACTCAAATTTTACATCACAACTGGAGGTTACAACCTTTTTGCCCTGATATTTGCTGAAGACTATCATTCCCTTGAAAGTGTAAGTTTAGAAAAATGCTCCCTCAGAAGCCAAAAAGGCGTTAGGAGATTCGAACTTTATCCGATTCAGGAAATAATGTATGATCCATTTTTGGATATCAACGTTGTTCCGGATAAGGCTCTTGAATATGCCCCGTGCGGTGTTCATTGCGGTACTTGCAAGAGGTACGAGCAGGAAAGGTGTTTAGGCTGCCCTGCGACGAAATATTATAGGGGGAAACTATAAAAGTCTAAAGTTTAGAACTTGTGATTTTCACCTCTAATAATAATTATCAAAATAAAATTTACAACGAAAAATTTAAATTTTTTAATTGTTAAGGTCAATCAATCAGGCAGCCAGTCTATTTTGTCCGTCAAACAGCGTCTGATTTAAGGAGGAAAACAATATGGGTAGTTATAGGATTGGCGTAATTAGGATAATCTCAATCAGAGTTTGTATTTTGCTAGCCTTGTTGTTTCTAACTCCTTCGGTTTATGCTGCTGATATAATCGTTCCAGACGATTATCCATCAATCCAGGATGCGATTGATGCTGCAAACGATGGAGACGTAATTATCGTGAGAGATGGGGTGTATAGTGTTTATCTTAACATCAACAAGAGCATAACTCTAAGCTCAGAGAATGGCACAGCAAACTGCATTCTCGAGGCAAGCACTAACGATGATGTCATCGAGGTGCATGCCGATTACGTCAACATAACCGGTTTCACAATAAAAAACGGCAACGATGATGGGATAGATGTTGAGCCTTACAATTCTGATCCTTCTAACCACGTCAATATCTCTGGAAACGTTTTTTACAACCTCTACGGCGGAATACAGCTTGAAGACGCGAATTTTTCTGTTATAATGAACAACAACATCTCCGCTGTAACGGAGGGGATATATTATGTTGGATCGTCTTACCACAACCTCATCGTAAATAACACGATTTCCAACTCTGATTACGGAATCAACATTCCGGCTGGAAATGACAGCGAGATATATCTTAACAAATTCATCAACAACAGCAGGAACGCGTGGGATTGCGGAAGCAACTACTGGAACTCCACAGAAATGCATGACTACATATATCAGGGAAATGCTTTCACGAACTATACGGGCAATTACTGGGATGATTACACTGGTATCGATGCAAACGGAGATGGAATAGGCGACATTCCATACAACATCTCTGATGAGTTCTGCGGTGGTGAAGGGGGCGGAGGAGAAGGAGATGGCATAGTAATCATCGGTGAAGGAGCGAGCTCCCAGCCAAAAGATTACTATCCGATGCTTTTCGAAACTTTAGCTCCACCTCAAATCTTGAACATTCAGGAAAGCGATTTAGCGAATTCGAGCATTACGATAAGCTGGGATGTGAGCTTGATTTCCAACAACCGCATACTTTACAGCCTAAATGAGGATTTATCATCCCCAGCATGGTCTGAATGGGACAACAACACCGCAAATCCATCGATAACCCTTTCCGGATTGTTGGCTAACACTACTTACTACTACTCTGTTTATTCTTACAGAATCGATAACGCGAGCATTTACTCGAACAGCTCTATCAGAGATTTCACAACCATAAGAAATCCAAAAACATGGTATGTGGATGACGATGGCCTGAACTGCTCCGCAGACTTCACCACCATTCAAGATGCTGTGAACGCCTCAATCGATGGAGACACGATCGTTGTATGCAACGGAAGTTACAACGAGAACATTTTCGTTAACAGATCTCTGAACATCACCGGCTTAGCAAATCCCATTGTTGACGCTGGGTACAACGGAAGTGCTTTTACCTTAGCATCAGACGGGAATATCATCCAGGGTTTTACGATCAAGAACACCTCATTTTTCGCCCATTGCTACGGAAGCATTCCAGAAGCGGGGGTTAGGGTTGGCTACACAACCTATCAGGTTGTAGGGGCTGGAGATTGCATCCAGATAACGGATCATGAGTCCACAGACAACGTCATACGAAACAACATATTCATCAACAGCGGAATCGTGCTTGTTAAAGGCTACATTCAATCGGGCTCGGACAGGAACACGATAGTGAACAACACCTTCAATGCCTCCCGCATTGAAATAGAGGGATCGAGTTACAATAACATCACCTCTAACACCTTCACTGGGGAGACGCATTACGGCTACATTTCCATCGAAGGGTTAAGCTATAGAAGTGCGAGGAACAATCTGATTCATGGCAACACCTTCACCAAGCATTACGAATCCACCATGCCGATGTTATGGATAAAGGGCTATGCCAGCCATACGAACATCTCAAACAACACCCTAATAGGCTATGGAGGGATATCTGTAAGCTCAGGCGACTGCGTAATTACTAACAACGAAATCGAGGGATTCACCCCGATCAGGGAAAACGACGATGGAATACTGATTAACCATGCAAGCAACTGTCTGATCGCCAACAACTCCGTTAAAGAGAAATACGCTGGAATAAAGATCGATTCCTCATCTCCCTATGCCTTTTCCACCAATCTGACACTTAGAAGTAACAATTTACAATCAAATACCTACGACTTCTACTTCAACCCCGGCAAGGTTCAGGATTTCACGAACTCACCCAGTTTTCCGGATTTTGATCACGATATAGATTTATCGAACAATGTCAGCGGTGGTACGATCTACTTCCTGAAAAATGTTTCGAATGCGGTGTTCGATCAGACTGCTCAACCAGCAATCGGATTTTTTGCCTGCGTTAACTGCGAGAATGTTACTGTGAGGGACATCGGCTTATCTTCCAACTCTCACGGAGTACTCCTTTACAACACCTCCGATTCGGTTATAGATTCCGTGGGAGTCTACTACAACCACCTTGCAGGGGTGGCTATTTACTCTTCAAACAACATAACGATAATCAATTCCCGATTTGAAGAGAATGGGCAGTCAAACTATGCTTCAGGTATCTATATCGGTGCATCCGAGAATATAACGATCGAGAACGATGAAATAAACTCGAACTGGTGCTATGGCATTAAACTCGAAACATCGAACAACAGCGCTATCCTTAGCTCCAACATCACTGACAATGGCCCAAGCTACTACGTCCCTCCAGCAAACAACCCTTGCTATCCCAGCGGGATCGGAATCAAGATGTACGATTCTGACAACAACACGATAAAAACGAATTACATAAAGGCAATTGTTATTCCAAAACAGGGAACGTGGAAAGGAGGGCAGGGATACGGCATACACTCCACTTCTTCGTCAAACAATCTGATTTACAACAACTACTTCTTCAACCACAGCGTGAACGCCTATGACACCGGAGTTAATCGCTGGAACACAACAAAAACCGCAGGGGTAAACATAGTGGGCGGACCGTACTTGGGAGGTAACTACTGGCACGATTACGCTGGAGCTGATACGATAGGAGGAGACGGATTGGGTGATACGCTCCTTCCCTACAACTCAAACGGAAACATTCAGAATGGAGGAGATTATCATCCTCTAACAAGTGTTGTTGCAGACACAACTGCTCCATCCATTCATGTTGTTTCTCCGGTTGAAAGCGGGATTTATTCTGCAAGCTACGTCTATCTGGAGGTTTACTCTCCCGACCCCGACGTTTACAGATGGTGGTACTCGCTGAACGGTGGAGCGAATGTCACTTTCACACCGAATACGACGATAACTGATTTAACTAACGGAAATTATAGCCTGACAGTTTTCGTTAATGATACCGCCGGCAACGTCAACTCAACAACCGTAAATTTCACGATAAGTATAACAACGGGAGGGGGAGTTGGTGGAGTTGGTGGAGCCGGAGGAGGCACATCTGAAACCCCACTCGAAGAGGTAACGCAGCCCAATTTTGAGATCACGATTCTCAGCCCTGAGAGCAAGGAGTATTTAGAGAGAGATTTGCAGCTTTCTTTCACATCTCCCGTCCCCTTGCTAAGGGCATCTCTGATAGTGGATGGTGGCGATGTAGACTCAATAAGCATCTCTGCTTACGCAACCTTCGGCTCGGTAGAGTTAACTCGTTTACACCTTGGAAAGCACGAAATCATAGTTAATGGGGAGGATTACTATGGCAGGAAAGGGAGGGGAGAGGTTGAATTCGAGATTATACCCCTAACCTTAGGAGAATTCAATGTTACTGGCACCGAGACAACTCCCTGCTTCGTTGACGATGTGGCATTCTCATTCTACGGAAGAAACACGGATTATTCCCTTGAATTCGAAGCTAAAGGAGAAGCAAGGATCGGTGTTCACGTTAACGAATACTACAGAGAGGGTATTCAACCATACAACAATCTTTCCGGTGGATTGATTTATTCATTCACTCCCACACCAACATATCAGAAGTACGAGATTCCAATCTCAGCAGATAATATAACGGCAGACGTTGAAAATATTATCTCCTTCGTTTCCGAAAATACGGGGAATATAAATAAAGAGAGAGGCTGGGAAATAAAGAATGTAACCCTTATCCCTTCCATACCCTTCACCTTCCCCCAGATAACCGTTTTCACCTTCAATAAAGCGATCTCAGAAAACGAGATCATGACTGCTTATCTTAGAATTGATGGGGTGGTTAATAGCACCGATTACAAAGCATATGTTTATTTATTAACACCAGAGGGTAAAAAGCTATACTATCCGGATTGGAATGAGGATGAGAAATCGATCGATGATTACTACTTGAGAACGAACTACTACGGAAAGCTTCCCTCAACCTTGAAATTCAGCAATTTCAGTGGTGGAACTTATATCCTCGTTGGAAAAATTGTTGACAGGTTGAACCAGCCTGTCTCTCTTTCGACTGACAAGCTTTATTACAGCAAGGAGAATTCGGTGAAGCTCTATGTCAACAAAGGCATTTTCAACGAGGGGCAAGAGGTCATAGTTGAACACATGCTTACGGGGAGAGGGGAAGATAATGGAACGTTAATCATTTCCTTAGAGAACCCAGACGGACAGCTTATCTACCTCCCAATGCTCTCCGAGAAGCAGAAGGGTAGAGAGTACAATCCAATTCGGTCTGATTATTCCATACCATTCAACGAATTCGTGAATAACTGGAAGGAAGGAACCTACATTATCAGGAGCAACTTATACAACGAATCTGGAGGACTTATTGATGATGATATTGTTACCTTTGAGGTTTGCAGCAAAACATCAACACTGGAGGGAAGCTACCTTAGGAGAGTAGAAGATAACGATAATTCTTCGTTTTTCCTGAGTAGGGTAAGAGTTATTGATTACTATACTCTTGAAACAAGTGATTCCGAGTTCAAAGGGGACCATTTCGGATATTTCATAACCCTTAAGCCGGGGAAGTATTACTTGACAGGTGAGGCTTACAGCAGAAGTGGCAAGGCGTATTACATCCCTCTCACTCCGATAAGTGTCGGCTGTGGAGAGAATAAGACGAGAAATCTGGAGCTTGAGTATCTTTCTAAAGCGAACGTAAGTGCATACGGTGAAAGGGCGAGTCCTTGGAGGGATTTATGGAAAGATACCGAATCTGAGTTGGGTTTGATTTCCCTAAATTCAAATTCAAATCTGAATCCAATAAAACTTGAAGGAGAATCTAACACATGCTCAAAACCGAAGGTGGCTGTTCTTGTAAGCATACAGAACGAATACGCTTTGAACATGCTGAGAGATGACATGAAACTTTTGTATGGGGAGGAAGGATACGAGAGCGCACCTGAAGGAAAATTCGCCAGATATTTCGCCTTTAAGGTTGTTGAGATGCTAAAAGCCAACTCCCCAGACGTTGATGTTTACTCAATAACAGGTTTGCTGGACTCTCTTACCGCTACAGAGGACCAGCTCTCACAAACCTCAGCAAATCCCGATGCCTCAAAAATCTCACCAAATATGATTCCAGATTACATTTACAAGGTTTCAATTTCAGGTGAGGAGGATCTTTCTTACTATTCAATATCAACCTCTTTGACCGCAATCCCGAGTTATGTGATAGTCAATCCGACCAATTTCTTTTCAAGTTTTGTTAGCGATCCGCTAAATGAGATCAGACGTATCATACATAGAACTGGAGATTTAAGACCGCTTATAGATGATTTTGAGATCAAACATCCTGTTCCACCCAGAGATCCCAGATTGGAGATTACAGTCGTTCCGGAATCTGTCTCACCAAATACGGAAAAAAGCAAGAAAGCAACCATCCATGCAAAGGTCATCGATTGCAGGGGCAGGCCTGTTATTGAATTTAGCAACTATGGTGTGCTCAGAAGACAGGAAGTTTACTTCCAGAAATACACAGACAGAGGGGTTGTTAAAGCTGACTGGGAGGCCACAAAGGTCTCAATGTACGGCGAAGGGGACTGGGAGATTGTTCGTGCTAAAAACTGGGTTATTGGTGATACGAGAGAGGGAGGAGTTGCAATAGCAAAATACACCCTTGAGAAAGGAATAAAGGCTGGGGAGGACAGGGTAAAAATAATCACCTATGGTAGAGGAATGAAAAAAGCCAGTGGTACTGCTGTCATCAAAATAAGCGGTGTGGGGATGGATGTTAAAGCGGATAAGGAAGAAATCCCACCAAAACATTCAACTTTTGTTGAAGTATTCCTCTATGAGGAAACGGAAGATGGTAAGACCAAGCCTTTGGCTGGCAAGTCGATAATAATTGGCAAAGTGCAGTTGCTGGATGGTAGGCTAATCCCTGTTAGTAGTTTGGATGCAAATGGCAATCCGGTAACGGATGAGAATGGTATTGCTAAACTGAAATTCACAGCAGGTAAGAAGGAAGGAGTTGTGAGGATTCCCATAAAATACCAAACCAAACTGGGCGAAATTCATGACACAGCTTTAATCAAAGTTAAAGAGAAGGAATTTGTTTTGTTTATCACGTGGACCGCCAATAGCCTGTATACAACAACAGGAACTGAAACAAGACAGTCCTCCTGCAGGGAACTGTGCTGTCCCCCGGATGAAGATGAGTGTCACTGGGAGTCGAGTTCAGGAAGTTATTCGGAGAATATAAAGCGAATTTTTGGACATTCATACTATTTCACTTCTCAGACCACATGGAAACAGGGAACGAAAGAGGAGCGAACCACTGCCACTTTCATCAGAACAAAACATAAATTTGGTGAAAGAGATTGGGGAAGTAGCGGCTCTCGTTGCGAAGCGAGTTGGAGTGGCAGCGGCACTTCCCAGTATAGCTATGAAGGCTCAGCCTCATCACAGGTATCAGATGCATATAGCGAAATTGTTTTTGAAACTCGGAGTGGAGATCTGTTGCTGTGCATTGATCCGATTCAGTATCCTGTGTTTTTAATGAAAGGGTCTGGCACTGAAAGTTTTTCAAGTTCGTACTCGTCTGGAAGTGAGAGTTACAGTGGCAGTACATCATTTAGTTGTCAGTATGATGGGGATCCATCTACAAAAACGGGTTGCTTTACAGGTTTTGCGGAACGGGTACGTGTGTGGGTTCCATACTCTTGGATAACTAAAAAACCTGGTTTAAATTGTTTCATCCTGAAAAAGGTGGGGAAAGATAAATGGGAGGAAGTTAACGCAGACATCAACCCGAAAAATTCGAGATCTGGTTCAGGAACACGAACTTACACAATACCGGGAACTTGGCCATGTACAATCACAAAGTCTTATTCCAGCAATTATGGAGCCATGAGAGAAGCTCACTTGGAGATCAGGGTGGTGAAGAGATGAAAGGGATGAAAGAGAGGGGAGAGATAAAGGATAAAGAGATAAGACATTTGAAATACATCTTAATTGTATTTGTCCTATTCGCCACCTCCATACCCGTCTCCGCTGAAACCATAGAGGTATGCGAAAAATGCAGTTTTTCAACAATTCAAGATGCTATAAATGCTTCCAATGAGGGTGACACAATTGCTGTGTCTTCTGGTATGTATCGAGAAAATCTGAAAATATTGAATTCAGTTAAAATTGTCGGAAATAAAACAACCCTCGAACCTGAATTTAGGATGCTATCTACCATCCAGGTGATGATGGCTCAAAACTTTACCCTGGAAAATATGGAAATTAAAAACGGAAGCACAGGGATTGAAGCGAAGTATCTAAAAAGCCTCGAAATCAAGAACTGCGTTTTTGAAAACAACTTTAAAGCCATTACCATGTCTCAGGTTGGTCTGGGTAAGCTTGATGGGCTAAAAATAACGGGATTCGTCGACGGTGTAAAAATTGATCAATCGAGTTCTGTAGAGATTGAGAACAGCCTTTTTGATAATGGAATCAATGCTGTGAGCGCAGATGCCTCAGATGAAGTAGGCCTTTCGAATCTGACAATCGATAAAACAGAAACGGGAATAGAGTTTTCGGGTGGGGAAAGAAATCTCGTTGAGAGCTCAACTTTCTCTGGAAAGGTTTTCATTTCCGCATTCTCGGAACGTGGATTGGTTGCCAAGGGAAATGATGTGAAGGGCACTTATGCGATTGATGGGGCAATGTATGGCAACCTGTATGTGTTTAATGGGCTAAATGTCTCTGGAGGGCAGTTCCATATATCTGTTGAGGAAGTTGAAGTCCCCGAAGGCTTTGTTCAGTTAAGCGATGCTATAAATGCCACCATAACTCCCGATATCTACACGGAAGAGGGATACGTGTACTTGAAAATGAATCTTGACAGTGAGAAAATCGAAGATCTTTCAAACCGCATTGATGTTTCAACCCTCGCATTCTACCACTTTACCGGCTCGAATATGGAGAGAGTTTCAGACTACTACAATTCAAGCAATCTGACTCCTCTGGGCTTCACATCAAACAAAAGCGGGATTTATGTCCTGGCAGCCGAAAAGATTCAGCCTAGAAAACCTACAGCCACTCCTTTAACAACTCCTTCAATGCCCATTTCAACTCCGGTCGAGCAGCCAAAATGGATTCCAGGTTTCGAATCTATAATTGCGGCGATAGGAATATTTGTAGCATTGATTCTTAGAGAAAGGTGGAGTTAAATGACGCTCAGGCTGTTTTTTGTAATTGCTTTTGCTTGGTCGTGGTTGTTTTGGATGCCTGAAGTTCTGTGGGATTTCAGCTTGTACGTAGCTCCATTTGGGCCTACCGTAGCCGCCTTTCTTCTTACATATATGAAGGAAGGCCGAAATGGAGCGAAGGAACTGCTTAAAAGAGCTTTAGACTTTAGCTTCAGAAAGATCTGGCTTGTTCCAATATTTTTACTTATGCCGGCGATTGTAGGTCTTTCTTTCCTGCTGGCTATTCTCAGCGAACCAGCTCCAGAGATTGCGGTTTTGTCCCAGCCATGGGTTATTATCCCCGCATTTTTCTACATCCTCTTCTTAGGCGGCCCCTTGCAAGAAGAATTTGGCTGGAGAGGATACGCTCTTGACAGATTGCAGATGAATTATAATGCTTTAGTTTCCAGCGTGATAATTGGAGTCGCGTGGGGGTTATGGCATCTCCCCCTGTTCTTCATGCAAAGGCAGGAACTGTATTACAACATCCCAATTTGGGATTTCATCCTCGGCACAATTTTTTTCTCGATGATATTTACGTGGATATACAACAATACGGGCGGAAGCATCTTGGCTGTCCTCCTTCTCCATACAACGGGCAATCTATCACACTTCATCTTCCCGGTTGTTGCAACCACCTGGGGCGGGCTCTACTCCCTCATATTAAACGTGATCGTTGTGGTAGTTATTTTGAAAATATGGGGGGCAAAGAGAATGGTTCGTGGGGAAGTTAAGATCCCCAGCGGATAAGGGGAATCCAATTCCCTGCAACTTCTTTCGGGTAAAAATTTAAAGTTTCGAGAACTTAAGTAGAGGGGATGGAGAATAAGAAAAGGATCTTCACGATCGGCCACTCAAACAGGAGTGCTGAGGAATTCGTTGAGCTGCTAATCGCAAATGAAGTTGAAGCCTTAATAGATGTAAGGAGGTTTCCATCCTCCAAATTCCCCTATTTCAAGGGTGAATATTTAAGACAGATTCTTTCCGAGGCGGGAATCGAGTATTACTGGTTTCCGGCTTTGGGGGGTTACAGGAAGAAGATAATGGATGATTCTCCAAACAAGGCAATAAAAAGCGAGGGGTTCAGGAATTACGCCGACTACATGCTTACTTTGGAATTCGAACGGGCGATAGAGGAGCTCGAAGAAATTGCGAAGGCGAAACTTTCGGCAATCATGTGTGCGGAGAAGCTTTACTGGAGGTGCCACAGGAGGTTCATCTCAGACTATCTGACGATGAAGGGATGGGAGGTTATCCACATCCTCAACGATCGGAAGATTAAGCATGAAATCTCCAAAGAGGCGAGAGTGGTTGATGGCAGGCTTATTTACGACAGAACTTAGCTGTAAATTTACATAATCTTCGCTCAACTCATCACCAGCCTGCAATCACTTTTTTCTCCACCGGCAAGCCTCAGAATGTAATTGGATGCTTTCCTGCATGCCTCCAGAACGATCTCGCTATCTACCTTCGGCACGCCGCAGGCAACTATCAAGACATTCCTCGTTTTTTCGCGAATCATCGTGAGCTGTGAATCCCGGTAGGGATAAACGTGCAAAACTTTACTTTCATCGGCGAGAACGATCTGGTTTTTTGTTAACTCCTCTTTCTTACCCCCGATGGGCTCGAAAATCTCGCTATCCCTTGCGAATCTGAGCTCAAGCTCACCTTCAATCAGATCTACGTCGTACAGTCCGATTGGCACTAAAGTTTCCATGCTCGCGATATTGCCAGCATCGACGACGTTGTTTATCACAGGAATGTTACCCTTCAGACCTCTTCTCAGCAAAGCCTCGCTGCTCGGCCTCTGCTTGGTTGGATCTATGCCTATTCGCCAGTAGAAGTCCCTGTACGCTCTGACAACGGGATGATCTTTGAGCGTTTCCAGATCGTATTCCTTCTTTATTTTATCAATCACTTCTTTAAACAAATTCAAGGTCTCTTCCTTGCTTTTTCTCACCGTAACTCCCAAAACCTCCCCAACGGAAACGAAAATCGCCGGATCCTTGACTGTGATTTTCAATTCGACCATGAGGTATGGAAGAGCTGTGAGGATTAAACTCTTTTTATTTTTGGGTTTTGGGTTTGAATTCGTTTAAAGTTCAGTTCGAGTAAAGTTTAATGTGTATCGTATATTATACACAGTAATGGCAAAAACGATAGCCATATCCGATGAGGTTTACGAAATGCTATCAAAGGCTAAAATGAAAGGAGAGTCTTTTTATGACGTCGCTAAAAGACTGCTCAGAAGGCAGAGAATTAGCGATATTCCAAAAATTCTCGAAGAAGAAGCTGAAACAATAAAGCTGATAGAAATGCAGAAAGAGGCAGATATCGATAGAGTTAGGAGAGTCTTGTGATGTGATTTTTTGACGTTCATCATAGGCCTCTTCAAACACGATAGGAAGGCGAGGGAAAAAGCAAGAAAATTGGACGACGAGACCTCTCCAAAGATGCTATCAGTTGTGACGGTTCATGAAGTTCTAAGGGGTTTATTCTATATAGGAAAAGAGGAGAAGGTAGCTGAAGGGGAAAAAGCCCTGAGCAGATTCGATTTAATTCCTTACACCTACGAAATAGCCAAGAAAGCTGCAGAAATCGACGCTGAATTAATTAAACGAGGTGAAATGCTATCCTTCCCAGATGTTGTTATTGCAGCAACTGGAATCGTGTATGATTTGAAACTTGTAACGAGGGATGAGCATTTTGGGAGGATAGAGGGGCTTAAGATCGAGGGGTACTAAATTAAGACTAAATTAAGTTAAATTAAGGTTCTAAAGTTTTGTCTCAATTTAGCTGATCAACAAAACTAATCTTATCTATCCATCTATATCGGTTTGGGTTATTGCCCCTCAAGCAACTTTAAACCTTCCACCCTCTTAAAATGCTCCACGTTCCTCGTATACACAACAGCTCCATTTTCCAGAGCAATTCCGGCGATCATAGCATCCCTGAAATCAATCGGTTTGCCCTTTCTTTCTAACTCCGCAACTATCTTGCCAGAAATTTTTGCGGAGAATTCTGTGAGTTTGAGCGGTTCTAACCTTTCAGTCAATTCATCTACGGCTTTAACGTTCTTTTTCACCTTTCTACTTTTGAAAGCCCCGAAATATAGTTCAAATATGTTTATTGTGGTTGTTGTTAAGTCGAATTTCTCTTCAAGCTTTTTTATTTTCTCAACGGTCTGCTGAGATCCTCTTAGAATGTCTACGAGAACATCCGTGTCCAAACAGATGGTGGCATGGTTCAAATCCTCTAACTCCTCCAAGCCTTCCACCCCTCATCCAATGATTTTTTGATCGCACGCATTTCTTCGTCGCTAACATCCCATGAACCGGCTAAGTCACTAATTCTCCTTTTCAGAAGGTATTTTATCGCATCTTCAATAGAAACAGGTTTTTTGAGCTCTGATTGCAGCTTTCCCGCGATCTCGACCAATTTTCTGTAAGTTTCCTCGCTTAGTTTTATGGATTTTGTAGGCATAGTAGAGAAAGCGGTGAAAGTAGAATAAATAGCTTGTGCTAAAAGATATGATTTGTGGTAAAATCGTTTATCAACTAAAAAGTCTACAGGATGAGCCGAAGAATCAAGCAAGTTTAATTCACGAATCTGTTATTGAACTCATTAAAGCGGTGGGTGTCAATGGCAAGGATGCTGAGATTCTGACAGACCATTTCCTGAAGACTTTGATTCTGGTTAAGCTCAGGAAGAAGAAAGCTGCTGAAGTTTTGTGGCCACTCTTACTTATAAAGAACAAGGATTCTGTCTAGCTAATTTTTATCCTAATTCTATTTAGAGTAAAGACTTTTTAGAGAAATGCATGGTTGTTAAAGACTTTGCAAAGTAACAGATCAAAATTATAATATTAACTACTAATTACCACCACCTCCAATATTACCTACCTACTCACATAAAAAAATTTAAATAATATTAGGATAAGTGTATATTGAGGGATAAAATGAAATCAAACACTAATGAGGAGATAGTATTGAGATATGTGTTCATTCCAGCCATAGTGGCAGGAATCTTACTTGGTTTTGGCCTTCCTGGGGTTGAAGACGCACTTTACGAAGTATGGAAAATTATCCCAGAGAATTTTGGATCAGTTCCAGAAGAAGTGAGTTGGTTAATTACTCTGACGGGATTACTCCTCGTTATCCTACTCACATGGTCGAAAATCCAACCCTTTATCATTGGTCTGGCACATGGCTTATTAGCGTTTTTATCTGGGCTTTTAGGCTTTATAGGGGGAATTCTGATTTCAAAATTACCTATTGCGGGTATTATCTTAATTATTGTTGGAGCGTTCTTAGCTATGGTAGCAGAAGAGCAAGAAATTCAATACATTAGATGGTAGTTGATCATGAATCTAAAAGAAGTTTTAGTTTTGATTATACTCTTCTTAGTTCTTTTATTACTCTTTCACATAATTCCAATGTTGGGTGAGATGAGACATGAGATAATCCCTCTAACCAATCCTTGGGCAAAAACAACCCCTATAGACCCTACTACTCCAATTTTTTCGATAATTGCTGCAGCTTTTATATTATTTAGGAAACGTGGCTCATAGAAATTTTTGACCCACTCTTTTAAGCCAACTCGATGAAAGCGATGACTATCTGTCACAGCTTATATATGCACTATGCAAAATCTGATCTCCTTGCTACACAAGGTAGTCCTCACCATGCCAAATTTTGAGCATTATTTACCATACATGAAAACCTTATAGACTTAGCAGAACAAAAAACATGCGCCGGCCGGGATTTGAACCCGGGGCAAGGGCTCGGCAAGCCCTGGTGTTACCAGACTACACCACCGGCGCTTTATGGATTAGATTAATTGAGGTATCTTTTACTCCTCGCTTATTTACCTCCAAGTAAGTGAATTAATAAGATTTTCGATAAGGGTTTTCATCTGTTTTTTCCTGAAAATTCTTTCCCGCTAAGCGAATGTTTATCCGATGTTTATGTGAAATTTGAGAGGAGATAGAGAGGATAGATGGCCATGAGATAAAGAGAAAGGTTACCGACTCATAAGAAAGGGGGAGATCTAGGCAAAAGAAACAAACAAAAGTACAGATTATTAATACATTAATATTTCCATAGCAAATAATTATTACAAGCATTATTGTAATAATAAAACAGATTCGAAAGGTTAAAATTTGGTCGAAATCATTTTATTATAGGGTGGAAAATAATTTAGAGGGGGTAAGATGAGAAAGGTTCTAATTGCAGGGATTTTCCTGGTCTTGGCAACCATCGTTGTAGCTGGAGCCTTTTTGCCAGAAGGAAAGGCGAAGGAGAAGGCAAGAATGCCTTTCATAATTCATTCCACCGATCCAGCATTAAAAGCAGCACTAAAAGTAAGACATACATTTCCAAAAGCTTTCACAGCCGATCTTACCGCTGAAGAAGTTGAAAAGCTCAGGCAGCTTGGCATAAAGGTTGAGAGGGTTAAGCTCTACCACATTTTAGCTCCTCCAAATGCAGAAGACAAATGCGGTGATGGTATTTGCCAACCCTTCGAGAGCCCGGAAACGTGTGAGATTGATTGCGGCACTGAAAATGGAGGCGATAGCGGTGAAAGAACTTGCCTGCCATCAGATCAAACCCCGTGGGGAATCGAAAAGATATACAACGATTCTTCAATAACTATGACGACTGGAGGAGGGGGAGTTGACGTTGCAGTTTTGGATACCGGAGTTTACAAAGATCATCCCGATCTTGCAGACAGGATTAAGCAGTGCGTCGATTTTACTGTTGGGGGACCTTTCAAGACAAGGATAAAGGTCGGGAGCTGTGATGATGGCCATGGACATGGAACGCATGTAGCAGGAGTTATCGCAGCCGACGGGGGGGCTGATGGCTTAGGAATCTACGGAATCGCTCCCCAAGCGAATATATTTGCCTACAAGGTTTGTGGTAATAGCGGCAGTTGCTGGGCAGACGATATCGCTGCAGCGATAAGATACGCAACCGATAACGGGGCAGAGATAATTTCGATGAGTTTGGGTAGTGACGAGGAGAGCTCTTTGATAAGGGATGCGATCGACTACGCTGTAAGCAATGGAGTCCTTATTGTAGCTGCAGCAGGCAACGATGGACCCGATATCGGTAGCATAGATTACCCTGGTGCCAATGTTAACGTTATAGCTGTTGGCGCTATCGATGTGTATGAGAATGTTCCGGATTGGTCCTCAAGAGGCATAAACGATGGAGACTATACAATTGAAGAGAGAGAAGTCGAATTCGGTGCTCCGGGAGTAAGCATCGAATCAACTTGGAACGATGGATGCTATGCCGTTTTGGATGGGACGAGCATGGCCACACCTCATGTTAGCGGCTTGGCTGCGAAGGTGTGGGCAAATGTGACCGACTTGAATGGAGATGGTTATGTAAACGGCGAAGATGTTAGAATTTATCTCCATGACTTGGCAAGGGACATCTGGACTGAAGGAGACGACCCCGCAACTGGATTCGGACTGCCCACTTTGAAGTAAAATTAATTTTTCATTTTTTAAATTGTTATTTTAATAATATTACATCTTGTATCTGGACAACTGATATATTGGATAAAGTAGTTCTATTCTTGAATGACAATACACGTGAATTTTACCGAAGTCGAACCGGGAGATCATCTATGTTTGTTGTATGATGAGAAGGAAAGTAAACTTTACACTGAAATCCTTTTCATCGTTGAAGGCTTAAAAGAGAACGAGCTCGTTGTGGTTTGCGATGAAGAAGAAATAGTTAGCACTCTCAACGAGGTTGTGGATGCCCAAAGCTTTATGGAAAGGGGACAGCTCGTTTTCCTATCAAAGGAAGAGCTTTACTTGGAGGAGGGAATTCTCGATGTAGAAAAGATTCTGGAAAGCATCGCAGAATACGATGAGAAGGCGTTGATTGAGGGCTACAAAGGCTTGAGGATTGTAGGGGATGCAACATGGGTTCAAACTCATCCTAAAGCTGAGAGATTTCTTGAGTTCGAAGCTAAGCTTAACAAATTCCTTCCCCTGACGAGGTGCAAGATGTTCTGCCTTTTCGATGAGAGGAAGATAAATCCGGATCTGCTTTTAAAGCTCCTTCAAACCCATCCAAAAGTTGTGAGCAGAGAAGAAGTCAGCTTAAATCCGAACTACATCCCACCAGAGCTTTTTCTTAAGGAGCTCTGGAAGGATGAGTCTGTCCAAAAGCTGATAGAACGAAAGTTCAGGAAAGAATTTGATGAGGTTGAAAGGAAGTTCAAACTTCTCTTTCATTCCCCTTTCGATGCAATCATTTTTGTCAAAGATTCCAAAGTGAGTTCATGCAATCCCACTGCCCTAAAAATGCTTGGCTATCGGAGGTTTAGAGATCTTATTGGCAAAAAAATAGGCGATCTATCTGAAGAAATCTCGCATAGAATCGAAATAGCGAACAAAAAGCCCCAGTTCTTCGAATTGGAGCTCAAAAAGCCGGATGGATCTAAAGCTTACTTGGAGCTAAGCCTTACAAAGGTAAACGACAGCTTCCTCATCATCGCCAGAGATGTAACGGAAAGAAAAGAGATGGAGAGAAAGCTCAAGGAGAGCGAGGAGAGGTTTAGGAAGGTCTTTGAGTCAGCCCCTATTCTGCTTGCCATCCTTAACAGGGATGGAGTTTTCATCGAAGCTAACAGAGAGGTTGTAAAGTTTTTGGGTAGGAATCCCGTTGGAAAGAGCCTCTTTGATCTGCTAAGCAAGGAAGATGCTGAGAGGAGGATTAGGTTGATTAGGGAAGTCATAGATAAAGGGAAGAAGATAGTGTTCGAGGATTCAAGGGTTGAAAAAAGGGAGGCTAAGCCGAGGTATTTCAGGAATACCCTTCTCCCAATCAAAATTGCTGATGAGACTTATTGTATAGCGATTTCCAAAGAGATAACGGAAAAAATGCCAAACATGGACGTAAAAGAAGAAGGTTGAGGGATAATTTTTAGCCTAAAAGCTCTTTCCTGATTTTGCTAACTGTCTTTTCCCGAAATTATTTTCCACTTCAACAAACCCAAAATGGTGGTTTTAAAATTTTAAAAATAGAAAAATCTTGATATTATACTCCTGATATTTTACCCTCACTTCTTTGAAACAGGTGGTTTGGGCGTTTCTATTTCAACTCCTACCTCAACTCCCGTCTTGGACTTAGTAGGTATACTTTCTTTCAAAGCCTTCTCTGCACTCTCCTTACCAACTTTTGATACTTCTATCGCACTCTGAACTTGATCCTTAGCTTCGTCCGGAACTTTCTGCAAAGTATCCTTGAGAACGCTTAAATGGATCGATGTGGCGTTCACAACTATTTCGTGTACTTTTGCCGGATCTTTTCCTGCCTGCTGTGCTATGGAAGCAATTTCTTCGCCAAAGCTTGCGTATCGTTTGTATTCGTCAACAGCCCTATTAACTCCCTCGACATCCCCCTTTTCTGCCGAGTGCATGACTCTATTCAGCCTTTTTTCCGCTACCTTCATTGCAATTTCAGCTGCTCTCTCTGGATTTAGAGAAGCCAAAGCTCTCAAGGCTTCCTGATTTCCTCTGATCGACATCTCTTTGGCTAAGGAAACCTTTTCTTTTGCCTCTTCAGGAACAACTTCCATAACTCTGTCTAAAACCTCCAAATGACGGGATGTTGCTAAAGCAACAAGCTCAGACAACTTTTCCTTATCTTTCGCTGAAGAGATTGTTTTGCTCACCTCTTCCAGCTCTTTCTGATAGTCTTCAAGAAGTTTCTCCACGTACTCCGGCTTTCCTTTCTCTGCCATCACTTTTGCCTCGATTAATCTGAGCTCTGCATACTGCAAACGCTTCTCCACCTTTGCAACCTCGTCGAAGGTGAAGATCAGGGTGATGCTTTCAAATGCCCTTTTAATTCCGTACATCCACGAGTCCGGCGTTATTCCTGGGTCTGGTAACTCCTGAGCAGCCGCACTTGAAGCCAAGGTGATCAGTGCTAAGATTAGGGTCAATGAAATAATTCCAATTTTCATTTTCTACACCTCCTCAATTTTATTTGTTTTATAGTCAAGTTAATTTAAAAGTATCTGAACTTTCATGATGTTTGGATCAAAAACCTCTCTTAACGGCATATTTAGATTTTGAAAACACAAGACCGAAGATGAATTTTAGGACATCAAGGAAAAACTACGTAAAAGAAAAAATGAGAAACGGTTATCGGTCACTTCCTTTTCGCTTCCAGTAGAAGAACCCCAACAATATTCCTGCCGGAAGCAGTATCAATGGAAATTCCGGAATTTCCTGAGTACATCCAAAGCTATCATTTGATCCGGCATCCCTGTTTTGTGGGTTCCAGTGAGTCTCATTCCATGCTAAGAGTCTGTAATGTTTATTAGGATCTGGAATATTCCATCCGGTGTAAACATTGGAAACATTGCAAGTTCCCAGATGTCCTTGATTTGTGACAGGCACATCAGCATCGACTATTCCATTATGCAATGCATTTACTCCTCCACTTGGTAGTTCATTACAAGCTGTTTGGTTACCTTCGTAACACTCAATCAGATCCCTCCAGTCCCCCTCGGAATCTGTGATAATATACTTAACTTCTCCACAAGGCCAGAAGTGCCCGTTAACGTAAACTTTCTCCCCTGAAGAATAACAGTCCTCCCTTGAGCCATCTGCATGGGAAGCAAAAAGCTTAGCACTGGGGTATTGTGGTTGTTGAGCAACTCCAGTTTGGATTAGCATTATAGCAATTAGAGCTATTAAAGCAGTAAGTTTCCAGTTCTTAATCATGTATAAATTTAATTCTTAATAATATAAATGGTTTTCTCCTGAATAATCTCTAATTATACTTACCACAATCATTATAATCAACTATTCTGTAAACTTACTCAAACCCAACTCCTCCTTCAACACGCAAGCCTGACAAACATCTTTCGGCGTGGGCTCCCCACAGATCTTGCACTTGTTAAGCTCCTTTTGCGGAAACTTAAGCTTGAAACAATCTATCAAAGCCTCGAAGCTCCTCATGATTGAATACTTCCTGCCGGGATACTTGTTCTCGAAATCGTAAAGGAAATCCCTTATCGCTGCCCTAACCGGAAAATGGCTGTAAGGGCATTCGCCCATCTCCACCTCCAAATCATTCAGCAGGCAGTAAAGAAGCACTTCTTTCTCGTAAACTTCTCTGAATGGTTTTATTCTTAAAACCAGATTTTCTTGGACTTTTTGGGGGACAAGCCTCGCTAACCGCTCGATATCTGCTTGAACAAAATTCAACAAAATCGTTTGCGTTTCATCATCCAAATTGTGCCCGGTGGCGAGCTTCGTAGCCCCATATTCGCGGGCAGTTTTGTTAAGCAGATACTTCCTGAAAACCCCGCAATAAGTGCAAGGCTTCTTATCGCCTTTTTTAACCATGTCATCGAGCTCCATGCCCACCTCTTCCCTGAACGATACGATCACATGCTCTATTCCAAGTTCCGATGTGATCTTTTTGGCTATTCTAACGGTAGGAGGCCTGTAGCCGGCTATTCCCTCGTCAATCGTTATCGCAAGAAAATCAACATCTCTCCTCTTCCCGTAAAGCTTTTTTAAAGCAAAGGCCAGAGCAATGCTGTCTTTTCCACCACTTAAAGCTATCGCTATCCTGTCGTTTTTCTCAATCATGTTGTACCGCTTGACAGCATACTTCACCCTTCGCTCGAAATCGTAGATGAAGTGCTTTTTGCAGAGATGTCTGTTGCTGTGTCTCTGAAAGTAGATTGCTTTTCTCCCACAAACATCACATTCCACAGCAAGTTTATTTATCGTCGAGTTTTAACCTTTTTGTGGATCTTCACGAGCAGTACAGAAAAATAAGGAAAATCGAGTGGAAAGTTATAAACGCGATTTTCAGCGAGATGTGGAACTACAAATACGTCCCATCGGACTTGATCTCAAAAAAAGCAAGACTGAACGAGGAGGAGACTTTGAAAGCTCTGAAATCCTTGGGAGGAATGGGAATTGTTGAAAATAAGGTAGTTTCGTACTTGGGCTCTTCGCTGACGTTCAAGGGCATAACCCTTTTCTCGCTTAAAAGGCTGGTCGACAGAGGAAAGCTCGACATGCTGGGAAGCAAGATGGGTGAAGGCAAAGAAAGCGTCGTTTACAACTGCTATTCCGAGAAATTTGGGGAATGCGCTTTGAAATTCCACAAGCTGGGAGCAACTTTCAGAAAGATAAGGGAGAAGAGAGACTATGGAGATCTCCACCTGAGCGTTCTCACCGTTAGATCGGCTGGAAAAGAGTACAGAGCTTTAAGAAGGCTCTTTGGCATAGCAAAGGTTCCCGAGCCTTTGGGCTGGGAAGGCAATGCCGTGCTGATGGAGCTTGTCGACGGCAAGGAGATATACAAGCTAAGGCTCGAAGATCCAGAAGAGGTTCTCGATTCGATTATTGAAGAAGTGAGAAAAATGCTTCTGGCCGGAGTTGTACATGGAGATCTCAGCCAGTATAATGTGTTGCTTTCCGATGACATCTACATCATCGATTTTCCCCAGTGGGTAGAAGTTCCGGAAAGGGTTTCGGAAAAGGATGAAGAGGGTAAATCAATCGAAAATTCTGAAATTGATAGCTACCAAGCAATTCTGGAGGCAAATTCGGAAAACTGGAGGCAACTCCTTGAAAGGGATATTGAGAACATTCTGAAGTATTTCAAGAAGGCTTACGGCATAGAAAAGGATATTAATTCCGTAATCAATTATGTTCTGGCAGAATGACCGTATTTGGGATTGACATAATAAAGGGCTCGCTCAGCGGGAAAGAAAGGCCTAGGTATTCTCTTATCCTTCTAACGGAGGATGGAGAAGAGGAATACAAAGTCACTAGAAACAGACTTTTCCGAATGATAAGGGAGAAGAAGCCGGAGATAGTTGCAATAGACAACATATCTGAACTTTTCAAGTCCAAAAAGGAACTAGTGAACTTTTTAAAGGAAATTCCAGCAACAACAAAACTTGTTCAGATTTCTGGCAGGGAGTCTCTGCCCGCCTTAGCAAAGCGGTACGGTATAAAGCTGAACATCCGCAGTCCGGCTGACGAGGCGAGAGCGTGCGCATATCTTGCAAGCTTTGGAGTAGGAGATGAGATCTCAGTTTTCTTCGACAAAACTCTGATAACCGTTTCGAGGAACAGGAGCTTGGGCAAGGGCGGATGGCATCAGAATAGGTATCGTAGAAAAATCCATGACCAAGTGAGAATGGTCTTCAGTGAGATAAAGCAGATTATCCGGAATCATGGTTTAGAATTCAGCGAGGATGTAAGGCAAGGCTATGGGGGGATTTCTCGCGGCAGGTTGCTAGTCAACGCTGAGAGATCCAAAGTGCCAATAAACTCCTTCAAAACGAAAAATGTGCAGGTGAAGGTTGAGGCGGTTGAAAAAGACAGGATAGAATACATCCCTCTAAGCAAGAGGATGAGGTATCTGATCGTTGGAGTCGATCCGGGCAGCACGGTTGGCGTTGCAGTTTTAAGTTTGGACGGAAACATTCTTGGCATAAAAAGCAAGAAGGGCTGGAGTTTCTCTGAGGTTATTGAGTATATAAGATCCTTTGGGACTCCAGTTCTGGTTGCAACAGATAGAGCCTCGCCGCCTGACTACGTGAATAAGATAAAAGCCTCCTTTAATGCCGTCCTCTACACGCCGAAGGAGAACATGACTGTTGAAAGGAAGAGCATCTTGGTTAAAAGTAGCATTAAAGGTTTTGACAAAGGGCACAAAATCCTCAATGATCACGAGAGAGATGCTTTGTCAGCAGCTTTCGAAGCCTACAACTCCTACAAAAGCAAGCTGAAAAACATAGAAAAGAGGATTCCTGCGGGCTTCGACTTGGATTTGGCGAAGGCCAAGGTAATCAAAGGGATGTCTGTTAAAGCGATTCTAGAGGGAGAAAAGGAGGTTGAAGTTAAGGAGACTAAAAAGCCCACCGAACAGGTGGACAGAGAAGAGCTGCTGAAAAAGGAGAAGATAATCAGAGAGCTCATGGAAGAGAACGAAATGCTGAAGGAGTCGATTAATCAGCTTAAGGAGGAAATTGATAAGCTTAGGGGGAAGATAGTAAGCATATCAACTCAGGAGCATGAAAGAGTCAGAAAGGACAACTACGTGAGAAACCTTGAGGCTGAGATTGCAAGGCTCAGGAAGGAGCTGAAGCAAAGAGACGAGAAAATTACCGCACTCGAAGAAAAACTCGAGCTAGTGAAGAGAATGAGGTATCTCGAGATCTTCGAAGGCTGGAAGTGGGTGAAAATGCTGAAGAAGTTCACGAAAGAAGAGATCGAGAGACTCGAATCCGATTTCGGGATAAATGAAGGAGACATAATCTTTATAAAGGATTGCAGCGGTGGAGGGAGGTTAGCTGCCGAACATCTCTGCAAAAGGGGGATAAAGGCGGTTATATCTGGAGGAGCGATGTCCCATCTCGCAGCTTCAATTTTTGAGGAGTCGGATATTCCAGTTTTCGGCCTTGATGAAGTTGAACTGGAATTCGGGGATGAGATGGTTTTGCTAAATGCTAGAAAATTCGAGCATACTTATAGGAAGAGGATTTCAGAGATGGAAAAGAGAAAGCTTGAGAAGGTGGAAAAGCTGTTCGAGGATTATAAAACGAGAAGGAAGCAGACCCTGGGTTGATTGATTAAATTGGTTAAACTTATAAAATTGGTAAATTAGTATTACTTTGCGTCGTAGTAACTCATCTCGATTATCTCTGCTTCGGTGGAGTCGAGAATTCCCGTGTTAAGCAGGTTCAGAACTCTTCCCAAGCATTTCGGATTGAGTCTGAGCCTAACTACTGTCATCTCGCTCTCATCTATGTACCTCTCTGTCGCCATGAACATCGAGTGGGACATGACTTCCTTTCCAACAACCTCTGCCACAAGTCCAGCAACTCCCCTTTCGAGATCGTGAAGCTTAGCTGGCGTAAGGAAAACGCAGTTTCCAACCTCAGCCTTCATGGCAGTCGCAACATTGTGCGCGCTCCTGAGTTCGAGAGTCCGCACCATCCTCCGCAAGATGTCATCGATTATCGCCCTCGATATGCCCGTAAAGACCAGACACCTCATGCTACCACCTCACCCATACATCGGGAATTCCTCTTTTCTCGGAACTTTCTCCTCGTGCATCCTGGTTTGCTCGGCAAGCTTCTGCATTTGGGCTTCGATGAACTCTGCTTCCTTTATAAGTCTGTCAACGCTTATCTCCCAGCCCATCAGGTTGTTGAGGACCTCAATTATCTGAGCCGAAGCTCTGGGATCGGGATTGAAGCCCGACGTTTCCCCAAGCAAGGCTAAACCGGGAAAGCCTCGGTATACGCATTCATTCAGAATCGATCCCGCTAAGCCGGAGATGGTTCCAGTCTTGAAAATCTCAACGTAGTCCTTAATCTCCTCCAGCAGCTCTTTTTTCGTAGCAGCTCCAAACACGCGGTGTTTTCCTTCGAAAGTTGCGACTCCTGCAAGCGAGTAAATCTTGCTGGCGTTAATTGACTTCGCCCAGTGGACTATCTCTTGACTAAGCATGCCGGAAATCTCAATGCCTATGGGGATGTCGGAATGAATAAGGATTGCGTTGTGATCCTGAGATTCGTAAATTCTTATTGGCGGAGCGATAACTCCATCTATTAGCGTTGCAATGGGCGGAAGAACTTCCGAGCTTATGACACCCTTGTACTCGAGTTCCAGCTCGGTAACAAAATGAGCGGTTGCGATCGTGCCCACCAAACCTATTCCGGGGAAGCTGGTCAGCATTATCGGATTTTCCACACTCAACTCCTGCACGATAATCTCGGTTTTCACCATAATCTTAGCTAGCAGCAGATGTTAATTAATGTTTCTGGAGGTTTCATTAGAGAGAAAAGAGAAAACGAAATATAGGAAAAGGAGTTGGAGTAATTGGGTGGTTGGATGAGGAAGTACAAGTTCAAAAGGGGGTTCAAGCCTACAAAGGAAAGACTCGAGGAGCAGATTAACCTTCATTTCGGTGATTTTGAGAAGGATGGAGATATCTACGTTGTAAGGTATGGGGCGATTGAAGAATTGAGGCTCTGGTTTGATGGAAAGCTGCTTTGCGTTGAATCCAAGACCAATCCGAAAGTGGAGCCAGAGATTGCATCGCAAACCCTGAGAACCTACAACAGATTCCTCGAAGAGCTGACCGGCTACACCGCAAAAGAAAGACAGAAGATGATGAAGAAGGAGATTGAGGAGTAGATTGAGGAGAGATAATTAAAGTATTTTAGGTTTAAATTTGGCTAACTAAATTTAGTAACAAAATAAAAACACAACAACTCAACTTTTAAACTTTTGATTTGGCGTACTCAAGCAATCCCAGAAGGGTAAGCTGGTGGAAACCTGATATAATAACGGAATCCTTCGTGAGCTCGTAGAGCTCTTTGTAATCACCATCCTTTTCCAGAAGCTTTGAATGAAGTGTTTGAATATTTCCCTCATCTTTTGCAACCCCCAGAGCGATCTCACCCCATTTTTGAAGTTTAACCTTTAAGGCTTCGAGTAAATCCCCATTTTCCGCGAAGCCAAAATGTGTGAAGGCCAAGACCTTTGGCTTAAGCCTCATCATCTTTTCCAGCGAGATTATCGCATCTTCAAGCTTGAAAGGGGGTGGAGTGGTTGGGATAATCCTGCCAAAAGCATAAACGCCTGCTGAATCTCCCGTGAAGAGGATTCGATCGTTTTTGAGAAAGTAGGACGCATGATGGGGGGCATGGCCCGGAGTGAGGAGGCACTCCATCAAGTCATCTCCCAGGTCTATCTCTATTCCATCTTTTACTGCAACTATTCTCTCCTCTGGTAGAGGATCAGGCTTTCCGTAACCCTCTGCCACCTTGCCGAGTGCGTTTAGAGAAGCAATCCAGAGTTTTTCCGGGTTAACGAGGTGCTTTACCGCCTTCGGATGGCATACAACCCTTGCGTCGGGAAGGAATTTCGCAAGCAATCCGGCTCCACCCCCATGGTCGAGATGGATGTGGGTAACGAAAATGTAGGCAACCTCATCTTTACCGATTTTCAATTCTTCTAGAGCGTGCAATATTTTTTCCACAGCAGCATTTGGTCCTGGCTCAACTACTGCCGGTTTTTCCGCCTTGATGATGTAAAAGGAGATTGACTTGACCTCGCCAAAAATTTCAGAGTCGAAGCAGTAAACTTTCTCCTTTTTCTCATAAGGCATATGAGGAAAATGTCTGGAATCTTAAAATAACTTCTCTTTTATCGGGTACCTTATTGTTTCTTTTAGCGTTTCATCGTTCCTTCATCGCTCCCTCCTGGCTCTCTCATCATTTCGTAACCAACTTTAAATTTTTAAACAACCTATTCCAACTTTCCCCATGAAACTTGCCGTTATCGAGCCCCTTCAGCTTCCAGAAGAGAATGTCCTTGCGAAGTTTAAAGCTTTAGACTGTGAAGTGAGGCTTTTCAAGGACAAACCGAAAACTCAGGATGAAATCTTGGAAAGGTGTAGGAATGCAGACATTATAGTGGTTGTAAACACACCCATCTCGGCAGAGATTCTTGAGAAAACAAAGCCGAAGATGATTGCAGTCTCCTTTACCGGCTACGATCACATCGATGTTGAGAAATGCAAGGAGCTGGGAGTTGTCGTTTCGAATGTTCCCGAATATTCGACATATTCCGTTGCCGAGCTGGTTTTTGGAATGGTCATAGCGGCATTAAGAAAGCTGAGAGAATGCGATAAAGCTGTCAGGCAAGCTAAAGGCAGCGAGGGATTGATGGGGAGCGAGCTCTACGGCAAGACGATGGGTGTAATAGGAACTGGTAAAATTGGGAGTAGAGTTTGTGAGCTGGCGTTGGCCTTCGGCATGAATGTTCTGGCCTATTCTCGAACGGAAAAGGATGAACTGGTAGAGAAAGGAATCAAATACGTTTCCTTAGGTGAGCTTCTAAAGAAAAGTGATGTTGTGAGCGTGCATTTACCCCTCAATGAGAAAACAAAGCATCTTATTGGAGCGAAAGAGTTAGCGATGCTCAAAGACGGTGCTATTATCGTAAACGCAGCGAGGGGAAACATAATAAAGCTTGAAGCGTTGGTCAATGAGCTTGAAAAGGGGAGGATATTCGCATGTCTTGATGTTTTTGACGTTGAACCTCCCTTGCCAGAGAACCATCCCTTGCTGAAGTTGGAAAATGCGATTCTCACCCCGCACATCGGTTATTACACAAAAGAGGCCTTGGAAAGAAGATTGGATGTTACGATAAAGAACGTTAAGGCCTTTCTGGACGGGAAACCGATTAATAGGGTTGTATAACTTTTGTAATCTTTGTTGCCTTAATTTGCTTTAACGTTTGTTTTTAGTTTTCCAAAAACCTCACAAAACAGCTACCCTTTTATACCAAAAGAGTAAAGACTTAAGGGATGCTTCCCGACGTTCAGCTTCTCCAGCCCGAAGTTCCGATTGGATTGAGCAGAGTTGGCGCTACCGGAGTAAAAAAGCTCGTTCAGGTTGAGAGGAAGGGAAAGAGGCCGATAATTCTGATCTCAACTTTCGATGTTTTTGTCGATTTGCCGTCAACGAGGAAAGGGGTCAATCTTAGCAGAAATTTCGAGGCGGTTGACGAGGTAATAGAAAGCCTTACAGCTAAACCAGTAAAAACGGTTGAGGAGCTAACGGTTAAGATGGCGGAAACCCTGCTCGAAAGACATGAATATGCGACGAAAGCAGAGGTGAAAATGGTTTCAGAGCTGATAATGAGGAAGAGAACCCCTGCAACCTCCCAGAAAACTCAGGAGGTTGTGAAGATATTCAGCGATGCCCAGAGGTGGAAGGATGGCAGAAAGATGGTGATGATAGGGGTTGAAGTTATGGGAATTACCGCCTGCCCATGTGCCCAAGAGCTTGTTAAATCGAAAGCAGCGAATGAACTGGAGAAAGCCGGCCTAAGCGAGGAAGTCATCTCAAAAGTCCTGAATATCGTGCCAGTTTCAACTCACAATCAGAGGGGAAGAGCCACGCTCAAAATCGAGGTTCGCGATGGGTTTGTTCCTTCGCTGGATGAGCTTATCGAGATAGCGAAAAGTGCGATGAGCTATGACGTTTACGAAATACTAAAGCGGGAGGATGAGCTCTTGGTTGTTGAAATGGCTCACAGAAATCCGAGGTTTGTTGAGGATAGTGTAAGGATAATGGCGAAAAATACGGTTGAGAGGTTCAGGAACGCCCCAGATGATGTCCTTGTTATTTTCAGACAGGAGAACGAGGAAAGCATACATCAGCATAATGTTGTGGCTGAGAGGGTATCTACGATAGGTGAGTTGAGGAAAGAGCTCGAACAGAACGATAAAGAAAGGTAGAAAACGGTAAAGAAGATAAAAGGAAATAAGCATGAAATATTCGGTATTTCTCTTATGCTTTTCATGCTTAATTTTGCTTGGCACTTTTGCTCAAAGCGTGACTGAAGCGGAAATACTCGAAACATGCCCCAACTGTGGCGATTACGAGTATGTTAAAGTTAGGGTTACCTGCGATAGAGCAACTCTAACAGACGGCGAGGGCAAGATACAGCTTTCCAAGGGGTTAATAATCGTTACAAAGAATTCAACGGCATTCCTCAGAAAATTTGGTTTTTATCCTGATGTGGAAGCTCAAAAAGTTAATAGAAGGTTTATGCTTTCCAATCAGGGAGAAGAAATTCTCTTACTCTGCAATGGGAGTGTTGAGGATAAATTTGCCTATGGGAAATATGGGCAAGGAATAACATCTTACACCGATCGAAACTTGATTTATTTCAGAAATGAAGGCATCTGGGATTTCAGATATGCAGACTGGACAAATTTTACTCCCGTCTCGGATGAAGTTAAAGGGAAAATCGTTATTTTTCCCAATGATTTGAAAATTGACGCTGAGGAAAGTGTAGTTCTGGTTTCTTACATCCTGACGAATGGGCTAAACCTCAAGGAGCTTGCAAGGAATGGAGTAAGGGTCGAGATCTATCTTGATTCATCTCCTGTAGGGGGAATTCCTGTTGAAGAGGCTGAGCTGGTTAAAGAGCTGAAGCCTTTTGCTGAAATCCATTTTCTTTCCTCTGATAGCTACAAGAATTTTCATTATAAGTTCGCCGTAATCGATGGTAAAAAAGTAATAATCACCACAGAAAACTGGAAAACCTCAAATAGGGGTTACATGATCGAGTTGGAGAGTGAAAAGATTGCCAGCTTCTTGCTCGATGTCATAGGGCATGACAGAAGATACAGCTCATCCCCAAGCAAGATTTCAGAGCTAAGGGGCTTTAAAAAATCTGTTATCCCAGCTCCCTCGATGAAATTTGAAGGAGGGGTTGAGGTTTTCATCCTACCGGATTCCAATCCTACCTTTGATTTGATCTCATCATCTAAGAGGGAGTTGCTGATAGAAGTGCCATACATGGATCTCACATGGTTTGGAACTGATGAACTACTTTATTTGATAGAGAGCGCGTGTAAAAACAACTCAAAGGTTAGAATTCTGCTAGATTCAAGGCATTCAAAAGAAAAAAATGAGAAGCTCATTGAATTTTTAAATCAGTTGGCAAAGGAGAAGGGATACAACCTCGAAGCAAAACTGATAGCTTTAAAGGGCTTCGAGTCATTGCACGGAAAGATGATTTACTCAGATGGAAGATGCATGATAACGTCGGCAAACTTCAACGAGTACGGCTTCAAGCTGAACAGGGAGGTGGGTGTGATTATTGAAAGTAAAGAAGCATGTGAATTTTTGAAAAAGCAATTTTATGAGGACTGGAAGGATAGATTTGAGCTCGCGGATTTCCCTGAAAGTCTACCCCAGAATCTACCCAAGAACCTGCCTAAGATACATTCTCCCTTTGATTTCTCAATAGCAACCTTCATCCTCATGACCATTGCAATCTACACCCGGAAGTAGTTCAGGGATCTTTCATTCAAAAACTGTTCTATCCTCTTTAAGGGGTTGGATTGGGAGTAAAATAAATGGGTTTTACAGCTGCAATCGGCCGCTCCGAATTCATCGAACTCATCAAAAATCTTTGAGAGCTCTTTTGAGAGCCAGCACTCGATTTTTTCCTCTGAAATTATGCCAAAGGCTGTGATAGGCCGGATCTTAACGGATAAGTAGTCTATGTTCCATCTCAATTTCTTCTCTTTCGAGAAATGCCTCTCGATTCTCTTTTCTAGGTTGTTCATCGCGCTTCCGCAATAGATGTAGTATCCCTTTTCAAAGTAAAGTTTCCTTTTTCCGATTCTTATCAGCTTACTTCCTTGATTCTCCAGTATAAGGACGTAAGCTCCTTTTCTGGCATTTTTTATTTTCAAATTTTCACCTTTAACCTTTGGATCTCACAAACTATTTTAAGCTTTAGAGTTAATTCCACATGTGCAGGTGTACATCCTTGACTCAAGTGCCATATTTCTCAGAAAAGGACTCTATCCATCAATGATTACGGTTTCAAAGGTTTTAAAGGAGATAAAGGATGTGGATTCAGTCAATTATCTTTCTCTGCTGGATATTAAGGTGAGAGATCCGGAAGTTGAGAGCGTTGAAGTTGTTAAGAGTGCCGCAAGGAAAACGGGAGATGTTTACAAACTTTCCGATACCGATTTACACCTGCTCGCCCTGGCATTAGATTTGAAAAAGGAAGGCGAGGAGCCTATAATCGTAACAGATGATTATTCGATCCAGAACGTTGCAAAAGTCTTTGGAATAAAAACGGATTCGATCGTTCAAAGGGGAATAAGGGAAGAGTTCAAATGGATAAGGATCTGCAAAGGGTGCAAGAGAAGGGTGGAAAAGGGGAAAACCTGCCCGATCTGCGGCAGTGAGGTTTATCTGGTTAGGGTTAAAAAAGAAAATTCGGGAGAAAATTCGGGAGAGAAAATTTAATAACCATGAAAAAATAATTTATTTAACAATCTAAAATAAATCTTGGAGGTTTATGGGATGAGCAGGATTGAAGGCCTGATAGAGAAGGCAAAGAAGATGAAGGAAAGGGGACTTACGACGGGCGAAATTGCGGACGAGCTTAATGTCTCAAGGGAAACAGCTTTATGGCTGCTAACAAAAGCCCGGGAGGACATAGCTCCCCCTTCAGACATTTACATCGAGTTGAAGACCCTCTCAAGCTCCCCGTATAGGGTGAGAAATGTTGCAAAATCACTCGCTGACATGATAATTGAGAAGATCGATGAAAGTCCTGAGGTTGTTATTGGGATAGCCACTAGCGGTATCCCCGTTGCTACGATGGTTGCTGAAGAGCTTGATTCTGATCTCGGCATCTACTATCCGAGAAAACTCAAATGGGAGAAAGAAAAGCAGCAGGTTGTTGGAGCGATGAGTGAGAACTTTGCAAAGGTTGAAGGGAGGAAGTGCGTTGCGGTTGATGATATAATTTCTACCGGCTCAACTATCAGAGAGGTTTCCGAATACGTTAAGAGGAGAGAAGGGAAACTGCTGTGCGCTTCGGTCATAATTGACAAGAAGGGGCTTGAAGAGGTCGATGGAGCTCCGGTTTTAAGTCTCTTCAGAATAGTTAGGATCTGATTGCAAAGCAAAGTAAGTAAGTGAATTAAATGTCTGATCTGAGTGTTTGCATAGTCATCCCAACGCTGAATGAGGAGAAAAACATAGGAGCCACGATTGACGAATTCAGGCAGGAAGGCTTTGAGAACATCTTCGTAATCGATGGAAAAAGCAGTGATAGAACTGTTGAAATAGCAAAATCTAAAGGAGCTAGAGTGGAGATCCAGTCTGGCAAGGGTAAGGGACAGGCCGTAGCAGAGGCTTTCGAATTGCTGAATGACGATGTGCTAATACTTGTGGATGGGGATGGCACCTACGCTGCCAAAGATGCGAAAAAGCTTCTCGAGCCGATAGAGAAGGGGATCGCAGATCATGTCGTTGGAAACAGATTCTCTGGATACGAGAAGGGAGCATTTACGAAGCTCAACCTTATTGGGAACAAGCTTTTGAACTTCGTCTTTAGGGTGACTTACGGAGTTGAACTTTACGACATCCTCTCTGGTTATAGAGCTCTTGTTAGAGATCTCTACAAGAGCGTAAATCTGCAAAAAATGGGTTTTGAGGTTGAAACTGAGCTTACAGTTGAGACGATCGCGAAGGGTTTCAGGATTATGGAAGTGCCGGTGAGCTACAGAAGGCGGGGTGGAGCTACGAAGCTTAATCCTCTGAGGGATGGTGCGAGAATAGCCTCAACCATTTATAATCTGCTGGCTAGATACAGTCCGGGTAGATATCTATACTTCTTTGGAGCATTTCTGATCTTGTTAGGCTTTTTCACTGGCGTATTCACGGTCTATGAGTGGTTTAGACATATAACGCATCAATTGCTCGCAATCCTCACAGCTTTGCTAATCATCACGGGGATGCAGGTTATTATCTTCGGGGTTATAAGTGATTTTGTTTTCAGGGGGAATTCAGAGATTAGAAGAGAGTTAATCGCTTTGAGGTCTGAAATAAGGAAAATGGAAGAATCGGATCTGAAAAGATAGCAATCTAATTGACCTTAGCCTTAGATTTTCCGTTTGGTCTTTGTGGCAGGTGTTTTGATTAAAGGTGTTGCTGCTAATTAACCACTTTGAAAAATCCCTCACAAAAATCTTTAAACTTCAAAATACCTGAAACTCTTAGGGTGGGAAAACTTGAGAAGCTCCCGTGGAACACCCCAGTTTTATACCCCCTACCCCCACATCATTTTCAGACC
>JACDNU010000030.1 GCA_017656505.1 Archaeoglobus sp.
CATGTGGGTAGTTTATTTTCATTGGTTAAAAATGTTTTGTCTAATACTCTAATTTCAAATAATAAAAGGTGTAGAATAGGAGGTTAAGGGATGAAGAAAGCGAGTTTGGTGATTTTAACCGCACTGCTTGTCGGAATGCTCTTGTTCGGCTGTGCTCAGCAGCCCGCAAAACCAACTCCCACACCAGCGGCAACCCCAACTGCCACTCCAGCCGCAACTCCTGCAGCAACTCCGGGAGAGAAGATTCCAGATAAGATACTAATTGGCGGCACCTTAAGCTTAACAGGAAAATATTCCAAAGAAGGGCAGATGGCTCTCTGGGGAATTCAGGCTGCGATTAAGTGGGTTAATGAGGTGCATGGAGGAGTAAATGTGGGTGGTAAAAAAGTTAAGCTTGAGTTCAAGTATTACGACGATGAGTCGAAAAAGGAGGCTGTGCAGAGCCTTTATGAGAGGCTCATCACCTCAGATAAAGCGATGTTCCTTCTAGCTCCATACAGCTCAGGATTAACGCTTGCAGGAGCCCCAATTGCCGATAAACATGGCTTATTATACATGAGCCATGGAGGTGCAAGTGACAGGATATTTGAGCAGGGATATGCTTACGTTGTGCAGACGTTGAGCGTTGCGAGCATGTACCAAGTTCCATTCTTCGATATGGTAAAAAGCATCGATCCTGAGGCCAAGAAAGTGGCTATGATATATGAGGATAGTGAGTTCTCAAAGGCCGTGTTTGCAGGAGCGAGGAAGTACGCTGAGAAACTTGGATTTGAAATTGTCATAGACAAGACATATCCGCCCAACCCAACCGATTTAACACCGCTTCTTTCTGAAGTTAAAGCAGCCAAGCCGGATGTCATTATAGGAGGTGGGCATTTCGCAGATGGTCAGCTCCTCACAAGTCAGATGGCAGATTTGAAAGTAGATGCAAAGGCGATATCGATTCTGGTTGCGCCCTCTTTGCCCAAGTACTACGAGGCACTTGGAACGAAGGCAGAAGGAATATGTGCACCCGGACAATGGGAGGTTGGCGTCTCTTACAGCCCTGAAGCTGCGAAAAAGGCAGGAATTGACTACTTCGGCCCAACCCAAGATGAATTCCTCAAGCTCTTCCACGAAGTAGCAGGAGCAGAAAATATGCCAAGCTATCAGGCTGCTCAAGCTTCTGCAGCCGTTCTCGCCTATGCGAAAGCTATAGAGGAGGCAAACAGCTTGGACACTGACAAAATAAGAAACACTATGAATAACCTACACTTCATGACGTTCTTTGGTGAGTGGAAGATCGATCCAGCGACAGGAAAGCAGATTGGCCACAAGATGGTTATATTCCAGTGGCAGGGAGGAGAGAAAAAGATAATATGGCCACCTTCTGCTGCGAACGCTGAGCCTTACTATCCAATCCCAACTTGGGATGAGAAGGCGGCTGGAAAGCTAGCTAAAAAGTAATTTTTTAATTTTTTAATAAGGTAACAACATAATAAGGTGAAAATAATGCCATTTTTTGAACAGCTAGCAGGAAACTTGGTTTATGGAGCGATCCTTGGTTCAGTTTACGGACTTTCAACAATGGGTCTGAGTTTGATTTTCGGGGTGTTGCGGATAGTCAATGTCGGTCACGGGCCATTCATAATGCTTGGAGCTTTTACGGCATTCTGGATGTTTACACTCTTTGGAATTGCTCCGGTGGTTTCAATCTCTGTAGCTCTTGTTTTAGGACTTGCACTGGGATTTGTTATCTTCTTTGCGGTGATAAGGAGATTGATCAATGCTCCTGAGCTCTCGACTTTGCTTGCCACTTTTGCGATAGGAATCTTTCTTGAGGAGATCGCCAAATTCATGTGGGGGCCAGATCACAGAGGTTACAGCTGGGACATTGGAGACATAGATATAGGTATCACTCTAATACCCTATTCAAAGATCCTTGCATTCATCTCAAGCATAATCATAGCCTATCTCCTTTACATGTGGTTCCAGAAAACGAAACTGGGAGCGGCAATTAGAGCGGTTGTTGAAGACAGTGGTGGAGCTGCTGCATGTGGAATCAACGTTGGCAGGATTTATGCCCTCAGCTTTGCGATCGGTATAGGATTAACTGTTGCAAGCGGAGTTCTTGTAACCCTCTTTGTTCCTGTAGGGATAAACCCGTACATGGGACATGAATACACACTCAAAGCTTTCGTTATAGCCGTTCTCGGTGGACTAGCCTCTCCGTGGGGAGCCTTCTACGCTGGCTTTATATTCGGACTGATCGAAAACGGCTCATACACTCTCCTCGGTTTAATACCAGGGGTTGAGCCCTTCAGCCTTACGAGATTTGTTGCTTTCTCTCTTCTGCTTGTAATCCTCCTGATAAAGCCCACCGGCTTACTTGGAGGTGAAAACAAGTGAGATTTTTTGAGAAATACGCTTCACTCATTCCAGTACTCCTAATTTATGCCATTTTGTTCGCAATAGGCATTTCGTTTCCTGGAATGTGGCAGCCTGTGGCGTTCATAATGTTCTACATAACTCTCGGACAGGCATTCAACATATTTCTTGGGCTTACAGGATACGTTGATTTCGGCTACGTTGCCTTTCTTGCTTTAGGGGCCTATGGAATGGCTATTGCTGTGGATAATCTGGGAGGAGCTAATCTTGGATATGGGATAATCCTCATAGGCCTGCTTCTTGCCATCTTAATGGCCTCGATTTTGTCCGTTGCGGTTGGAGCTGTGGCTTTAAGGCTCAGGGGAGCTTATTTTGCCATTGCAACCATCGGTGTGAATGAGGGCTTTAGATACTTCGTTGAAGGAGCTAGATTGTGGGGGGGTTCAGAGGGAATAATAATCTCAGGAGACATGAGGAACATCTTCGGGAGGGAGACAGCTAACTTCATTTCAACCTTCGTTTCTGATATTTTAGTCTTCATAATCGCAATTCTGGCGGCGATTGTAACGATATTGATAATGAATAGAAGGATGGGTTATGCTCTGATGGCCGTAAGGGAGGATGAGGATGCTGCAAAGGTGATGGGGATTAACGTAACAAAATACAAGGTAATGGCGTTCATAACCAGTGCCTCATTTGCTGGACTTATTGGTGCCTCTGCTTGGACCTTAAAGATGACCTATGTTTTCCCATCGGATGTTTTCCTGATCACCTATACCGTTGAAGCGATAGTCATTGTTATGCTAGGAGGAGCAGGTACCTTGATGGGGCCTATTGTTGGAGGCTTAATTTATGGGATCCTCAAGTACTACCTCTCAATAACTCTCCCCGGCTTTCAGCTTCTGGTTCTTGCTCCACTGCTGATTGTGATAGTCGTCGCTTTTCCAGACGGAGTTGTTGGAGCACTTAGAAGGAGACTTACCGGAAATGTGAAGAAGTACCTAAGGTGATTTTATGGAACTTCTTAGACTAGAAAACGTAACCAAAAGGTTTGGAGGGCTTGTTGCAGTCAACAAGGTGAGTTTTACAGTCGAAAAAGGGGAAGCAATTGGGATAGTTGGCCCGAATGGAAGTGGAAAGACAACGCTTTACAATTTGATAAATGGGGTTTACTTTCCGGATGAGGGCAGAATTTACTTCGAAGGTCAAGATATTACAGAGTTGCCAACTCACGCTCGGGCTCCTCTCGGAATGGCAAGAACGTTTCAGATTCCTAGGCCCTTTGGTGGGGCAACAACGAGGGAAAATGTCGCCGTAGGAGCGATGTTCGGTCATGCAAAGGCAAGTGTGGATGAGGCCCTTGAAATTGCAGACGAATACCTCAAATTGGTTGGAATATATGACAAAGGGGATGTGGAAGCTGCAAGGCTTACGCCCCTTGAGAAAAAGCTTATGGAGGTTGCCAGGGCTCTTGCAATGAAGCCAAAGCTCCTTTTACTCGATGAAGTCATGGCAGGGATGAACCCTTCTGATATCGATCAACTCATCGAGCTCCTCAAGAGGGTCAAGGAGGAGGAGGACATATCGATCGTATCGATGGTGGAGCATCTCATGCATGCCATTACAAAGTTTGCAGAAAGAGTCATAGTGATGCATCAGGGGGAGAAACTTCTCGAAGGGCCTACGATGGAAGTGCTTAACCATCCAAAGGTTGTAGAAATCTACTTGGGTAAAAAGGTGGTTTAAGATGCTGAAAGTTGAAGGCTTGGAATCTGGATATGGTACGATGCAAGTGCTTTGGGGAGCGGATTTAGAGGTGAAAAAGGGCACGATAACAACGGTGCTCGGGCCAAACGGTGCTGGAAAATCAACCCTTTTGAACACGATTTTTGGGCTGGTAAAGCCGTGGAATGGAAGGATAATTTTGAATGGAGAGGACGTAACCTTCGACCCTCCACACGACAAGGTCGAAAAAGGTCTGACAATTGTGCTTGAAGGAAGACACCTTTTTCCAAGTATGACTGTGAGAGAAAACCTCATCCTTGGAGCATACACCGATAGAGCGATGGAGAAGTTAGAGAGTTCGCTTGAGCTCGTTTATTCGCTCTTCCCGGTTCTGAAGGAGAGAGCAGAGCAGATGGCAGGAACGCTCAGCGGTGGAGAACAGCAGATGCTGGCCATAGCCAGATCTTTGATGACGAATCCAGACATAGTTCTTATGGATGAACCAAGCCAGGGATTAGCTCCAAAACTCGTTATGGAAGTTTTCGATACGATAACCAAGCTAAAAAATGAGGGTTTAACAATCCTTCTTGTAGAGCAGAATGTTTTCGCATCGCTTGAGATTTCCGATTATGCTTACGTTCTTAATGAGGGTAGGATCGTTCTTGGAGGAACAATAGATGAAGTAAAAGATTCAGAGGAGATAAAGAAAGTATATCTCGGGCTCTAAAGTTTAACATTTAATTTTGATAATTATTAAAAATTTTATATTACATTTGCTATTAGATTTCATAAGCAATTAAGCAAAAATATTAATTTTTAATAACTTTTCAGACTATTTTAAAGCAAGCATTAAATATGTTATTATTCGCACCCTAAGCTGGGTGATTGGATGAAAAAGATTCTGGTTGTATTGCTGTTACTCTCTGTTTTGCTAGTTGGATGTGCCCAGCAGACTGTGCAGCCTAGCGCAACATCTACACCAACTACCCAAACAACACCAAGTGCAACCTCTACACCATCCACATCTGCAGCAGAGAAAATCTTAATAGGCTTTTCTGAATCGAAGACAGGCAAATTCAATGCAGAATCAAAAGAACAGACGAATGGCTTCCTTCTTTGGATGGAAAACGTGAATGCTGAGGGTGGGATTTACGTAAAAGATCTCGGCAAAAAGGTGAAGGTTAGTTACACTTCATACGACGATGAAAGCAGTGGTGAAAGAGTTCAGCAGATTTATGCAAAGCTAATAAGCGAGGATAAGGCCGACTTCCTCATAAGCCCCTATTCTAGCGGCCTGACAGCCTCAGCAGCGATAATTGCCGAGCAGTATGGCAAGGTGATGGTTGCAACTGGAGCGGCTTCAGACAGCATCTTCAACAAAGGATACCAGCACGTCTTCCAGCTTTATACACCATCTAGCAGGTATTTGACGAGTGCGGTTGACCTACTCCAAACAAAGTTTCCCGATGCAAAAAAGGTTGCAATAGTCTATGAGAACTCGAAGTTTGCGAAAAGCGTAGCCCAAGCGACCAAGAGCTATGCAGAAGAGAAGGGACTAGAAGTTGTTCTCTACGAAGCTTATGAGCCCGGTACAACAGATTTCACATCCTTCATAAACAAGATCCAGGCAGCGAACCCGGATGCGATAATCGGAGGTGGACACTTCGCCGATGGAGAGACTTTTGCAAAGCAGATTTTCGAGAAGAAGGTAAAAATAAAGCTGCTTTCACTTCTTGTGGCTCCAGCAGTTCCTGAATTTGCGGAAATTGGAGATGCAGCACTCTACGTAACCGGACCATCCCAGTGGGAACCTCAGGCAAAATACACGAAAGAGGCAGCACAGAAAATGGGTGTAGAGTTCTTTGGGCCGACTGTTGAAGAGTTTGTAAAGGAATACAAAGCAAAATACGGATATGAACCCGGCTACCATGCCGCAGGAGGATATGCTGCTGGATTGATCTTACAGAAAGCAATTGAGGACGCGGGAACACTGGACTCAGAGAAAGTTAGGGAGGCTTTAGAGAACATGAAGGTCATGACGTTCTTTGGCTATCTAGAGTTCGAAAAAGGAGAATATTACGGAAGGCAGATAGGCCATGATATGGTAGTAATTCAGTGGCAGGAGAGCGACGGACAGCTTAAGAAAGAAGTTGTATGGCCTGAGACTGGAGCTTCTTCGCAAGTCATAGCATACGATGAGAAATACTGATTTCCTTTTTTATTTTTGGGAGGGAAAAAATGAATGCGGAGGTTTTAATTGACAGCATTATAAGTGGTCTGCTGCTCGGACTCGTTTATGGTTTGGCAGCGATAGGTTTAAACCTCATTTGGGGAGTTATGAAAGTGATTAACCTATCCCACGGCGCTTTTATAGCCTTGGGGATGTTCTCGATATGGATCCTTTATACATCATTTGGTATCTTTCCTTACATTGGTATTATCATGATCCTTGGTTTGGGATTGGTTCTTGGCATAATTACCTACTTTGGAGCCCTTCACAGGGTTATCGATGCCCCAGAACTCTCAACCTTACTTGCAACCTTCTCTGTGAGTTTAATTATTATCGGATTTGGAACGTTCATTTTTAAAACAAATCCTAAGGCGCTTGATTTCTCTTTAGGAGGGATAGAGGCAGGTTCAATTGTTATTTTAGGAACAAAGGTTGCAACCGGAGTAATTTCAATCATTTTCACAGTTCTGCTTTACGCTTTCCTGTACAAAACAAGGCCTGGAAAAGCGATAAGGGCTGTTTCAATGAACAGAACCGCAGCAGAGCTGATGGGAATAAACTCATCTCTGATCCTCGCCCTGAGCTTCGGGATAGGAATAGCTCTTGCAATGGTTGCCGGAGCTTTAATTGCAACAATATTCCCCTTCACGATTCTTTCTGGCGGGGGATACGAGCTGAAGAGCTTCGTGATCTGCGTTCTTGGAGGGTTAGGAAGCCCGATAGGCGCTTTAGTTGGTGGAATAACCCTCGGCTTGATTGAGAGCGTCGTAACTTTGGGCATTCAGACGAGCTTCGTTCCAGTGCTAGAATTTGCGTTGCTCGTTGCGATCCTCGTTTTAAAACCGAGTGGTTTGCTGGGGGGTAAGTGATGAAGGATAGCCTGAAGAATCTCACGGATGTTTCTTTGCTCTGGCTGCTTGCCATCATAGCGGTAATGGCGGTAATCCCGCCTATCACAAACTCGATAACGATGAGAGAGGACATATTCCTGATACTGCAGTACATTGCTTTGGCTGCAAGCCTAAACATTATTCTCGGATTCACCGGCTACGTAAGCTTCGGGCACATAGTTTATTATGGCATAGGGGGCTACGTCGCTTTCGCTTTGATGTATTTCTACGGTATCCACCTAATTCCAGCGATGATTGCTGGAGGAATCGTTTGTGCTATCATAGCCTATCTTTTGGGCGAAGCGGTGTTAAGACTTAGGGGAGCATACTTCGCGATCGCAACCATCGGTATCAATGAGGCTGTAAAGGCTCTGGTTAACAATCTGGAGTTTCTTGGAGGTTCAGCGGGACTCTTTTTCAACTTCAAGATCTACCAAAACTATGGTGGGGCTGGAAATGCCATATGGCTTGCGTACTACCTAATGGCGATTCTGGCAATAGTTGTTATCACATCGAATTACCTAATAAAGAAATCCAAGTTTGGTCTTGGCCTGATGTCGATAAGAGAGGATGAAGATGCAGCCATAGTTCTCGGCATCGACACGAAGAAGTACAAAAGCTTGGCTTACATGCTTTCAGCCTTTTTCCCCGGAATGGTCGGAGCGATATTCTTCTTCAAAAACGGAAACATCGAACCGGTAAATGCTTTCCACCTTCTTAAATCTATTGAGATGATATTCATGGTCGTGCTTGGAGGTTTCGGAACCGTGACTGGGCCTTTCGTTGGTTCGCTGCTTTATGAAAGGATTAGAGGTCTGCTCCTCGTAAATCCGCTTTTCAAAGACCTTCACATGGCTGTTGCCGGCATAATCCTTCTGCTGCTGATCCTTTTCGTCCCATCGGGTGTAATAGGGTATTTGAGAGATAAAGTAGCAATTCTGAGGAGGTATGTAGAATGAGCATACTGGAAGTTGACGGAATTACGAAGATGTTTGGTGGCCTTACAGCTTTGAACAGGGTCACATTCAAGCTTGAGGAGGGTGAAATACTTGGAATCATCGGACCGAACGGAGCGGGCAAGACAACGCTTTTCAACGTTATCTGCGGTGTTTATCCGCCTGAAGAGGGGAAAGTCGTTTTTAATGGAGAAAACATCACCGGGCTTTCTCCGTTCAAGATCACGAGGAAAGGGATTGCAAGAACCCACCAGGTTGTGAAGCCCTTGAACGAGCTTACAGTCCTGGAAAACGTGATGGTTGGTGCATGCTTTGGAAGGGACTACAGACCTCTGGCTGAAGCAAGAGAGATAGCCTTTGAAATCTTGGAGCTTACCGGATTGATAGACAGAGCTGAGCTGCCTGCAGGGAAGCTGAATGTGCCGGAGAAAAAGAGACTTGAGCTTTCGAGAGCTTTGGCATCTAATCCAACTCTGCTGCTGCTCGATGAAGTTCTAGCCGGCCTGAATCCTGCTGAAGTAAACGAGATGCTCGAGATTATTGAGAACGTGAGGAAGAAGGGAATTACGATCATGATGATCGAGCACCTCATGCATGCGATAATGAAAATCTCCGACAGAATAATCGTTCTCGACTACGGCGAGAAAATTGCTGAAGGTTCACCGGAAGAGGTATCGAAGGATCCCAGAGTAATCGAGGCATACCTCGGAGATCCAGAGCTCTCTTTGAAACTTTTGAAAAAAAGAAAAGCAGAATTTGACGCTGCAGAGGGGGCAGAAAAAGCAGAGAGGGCGAAGGAGGGGACATAAGCATGAACTCTTTAGAGGTAAGAGATCTCGAATCGGGCTATGGAGAGGTGAAGGTTCTCTGGGGATTGAATCTTGATGTGAGAAAAGGGCAGCTGACGACGATCCTCGGATCGAACGGTTCAGGAAAAACGACTTTTTTGCGGACAGTGATGGGGATCATAAACCCTTGGAATGGGAACATCAAGTTTAACGGAGAGGATGTTACCAAACTGTCAACCCATCAGAAGGCCGAGAAGGGAATAATAATGGTTCCAGAGGGAAGACTCGTATTCCCAGAAATGAGCGTTTACGAGAACCTCGAGATGGGAGCCTATACCAAAAGAGGCCGAGAGAAGTTTGACGACTCACTCGAGTTTGTAGTGTCTCTTTTTCCAAGGTTAAAGGAGAGGTTCAACCAGAAAGCAGGAACGCTCAGCGGTGGAGAACAGCAGATGCTAGCCATAGCCAGAGGACTTATGTCGAGGCCGGATCTTTTCATTTTAGATGAACCTAGCCTCGGATTAGCTCCCAAGCTGGTAATAGAGGTTTTCGAGACGATAAACAAGCTTAGGGAGCAGGGACTGACTATGCTGCTTGTGGAACAGAACGTCCATCTGAGCCTTGCGATAACCGACTACGTTTATGTGCTCTCAGAAGGCAGAATAAAGATGGAAGGAAAAGGAGAGGAGCTTGCGGAGTCGGATGAGATAAGAAAAGCTTACCTCGGAGTTTAAAATTTAGTTTCAGAATTTTTTATCAGTTTTTGGTATAAAATAAAACCAAGAGTATCAAAAGCTTTAAACTTCAAGGAGAAACTACTCTCGTGAGATTCGTTGTTCATGAGCATTTCGCATCCCACCATCATTTTGATTTGAGGCTTGAGATGGAAGGAGTAGCGAAAAGCTGGGCCGTGCCAAAGGGAATGCCCCTCAAGAAAGGAGAGAAGAGGCTTGCCATCCAAGTTGAAGACATAACGTTGAATACATGGATTTCGAAGGCGAAATTCCCGAGGGCTATTATGGGGCTGGAAAGGTTTTGATATGGGACAAAGGGGAGTACGAACTGCTAAAGCAAAGTGAAAGGGAAATAAAGGTAAGACCTATGGGTGAAAAGCTTAATGGTACTTATGTCCTTCTTAAATTCCCGAAAGCGGGAAAGAGCGCTTGGCTCGTAACTTTTGGAAGCTTCTATATATAGGCAACATATAGGATTATTTTAGGATTTCTGGGAGACTAATCGCTGCAAATACTGTAATCGTGCTCCTGAATTCAAAATGGGTTCATGAAGCTGGAAATTTTAAAAAATAAAAAGTTCTACCCCCTTTCCTCTTATAACCCTCTATATACCTAATTTAGCCAAAATTAAACAAACCTAACCCCCAAATCCTTAAGCTTGTTTCTGAGCATGATGTTGATGAGTAAGGGAGTAAGGCTTTCCACCATTGATGAGACTGCTAGCGGCCCGGCATCGTAAGCTTTGAGACCATCGATCTGGTTGGTTAGTTCGATAACGATTTTTTTGGCTTCATCGTCGTCTCCGCAGACAGCAACATCCCACTCAAAGCTTTCGTTGAAGCGGGCGAACTTCTCGGCAGGAATAGTTTGATAGGCAGAAACAACTCTGCTATCTAATATGGAGGCAAGCTTTTCCGCTGCCGAACCTTCGGGGAGCTTTGAATAGTAGAAGGTTTTTCCTCTCTTTTCCATGGGGACGAGGGGTGAGATGACTATCTTGTCCTTTAAAGCTTGTTTAAGGAATTCGGCAGTAGCAAAGGCATGTTCCCAGGGAATTGTGAAAACAGAGATGTCAGCCTGCTTTGCTGCATCCTCGTTTGCCAAACCTTTGATTGTTGGCTTTTCTCCCAGCTTTTCTAGGATTTGGTTGTATTCGTTTGCTTTCATTTTTGCTTTCTCAAGTTTTCTAGAGCCTACTATTACGTCGTGGCCCAGGATGGCGAATCTTACCGCTAAACCAATGCCTAAGTGGCCAGTCCCGCCGAGTAAGGCGATTTTGAAGTTTGATTTCATGGAGATCACCCTACCACCCGATCACCTATCATTAACCTATTTCATTTAACCAATTCATTAAATTTCATCAGATCTCATTAAATCATTCAACCATTTAAATCACTCAACCATGAAATCAGCCGACAACTCTAGGCCGTTTGGAGGCTCTGGAATAAAGCCTTTCTCCATGAGGAACCTTATCTTGCTTTCTGAACTCATGATCATCTGCCTCGCATGCTCGAAGATCTCCTCCTCGCTAAGCTTCAGCCTCGCTAGGCCTTGCTCTATTGCTTTCTTTGCAACGGCTAAGGCAACTTCCGGAAAGACATCAGCTTCAGTCATGTGCGGAATGACGTAATCTTCATGCAATCCTTTCTTTTCCGCATATCTCACGAGGGCTTTAGCAGCTTCAATTGCCATCTCGTCAGTTATCGTTTTAGCCCTTACTTCGAAAACACCCCTGAAGACTGCCGGAAAGACGAGAGAGTTGTTAACCTGATTGGGAAAATCGCTTCTTCCAGTGCCGACTATCCTCGCTCCCGCTTCCTTAGCCTCCCAGGGCCACATCTCCGGGATTGGATTTGCTTCGAGAAAGACTATCGCATCATCGTTCATGCTGGCTATCCACTCCTTCTTGATCACTCCCGGCCCAGGTTTGCTTGCCGCAATTAAGACATCTGTGCCTTTTATCGCTTCCGCCATTCCCCCTTCTCTTCCTTCTCCGTTCGTTTCCAGGCAGTACTTCCATTTGTAGGGATCTTTGTCTTTTTGAGCTTCGAGATCCTTCCTTCCAGGATGGAGCAAGCCCTTGCTGTCGACTATGTAAATTTTCTTGGGATCTGCTCCCGCCTTTATCAGCAATCTCACTCCAGCAACATTAGCAGCTCCCACTCCTATTACGGCTATACTTACATCTGAAAGCTTCTTTCCGACAACTTCTAAAGCTCCGAGAGTTGCTGCTAGAGTTGCTGTCGCTGTGCCTTGCTGATCGTCATGCCATACAGGGATGTCCAGCTCCTTTCTCAGCTTTTCTAGAATGAAGAAGCATTTCGGCTTGGCTATGTCTTCCAGATTGATTCCTCCGAATGAAGGTGATATGGCCTTTATTATTTCTATGAACCTGTCAGGATCCTTTTCGTCGATGACGATTGGGAAAGCATCCACTCCACCGAGATATTTGAAGAGTAAAGCTTTTCCTTCCATCACCGGCAAGGCTGCCTTTGGCCCTATGTCGCCCAAGCCCAAGACACGAGTGCCATCGGTTGCTATCGCTACGGTGTTCCACTTGTTTGTATAATCGTAAACCTTGTCCGGATCTTCGGCTATCTCCAAGCAAGGTTTTGCTACGCCTGGCGTATACCAAACGCTGAAGTCGCCCAAATTCCTGATCGCGCATTTGGGGAGCATTTCTATCTTTCCCTTGTAATGCCTGTGCCATGAGCTTGAAACCTTCTCAGGAAGTTTTGCCTTTTCGAGTAGTTCTTCAACTGTCACCTTTCTCATAATATCCCTCTCAAAAGCCTTTAGAATGTTTAGAATGTTTTATTATGAACTTAATAACTATTTCCTATGAATTTTAATAAAGAGTGGAAAATAATAGGCAAAATGCATAAAGTTTATTAACTAAATAGATTTTCACCCTGTTTATGGCAAAGAAGTTCACCCGAGTATCGGTAGCTCTAGATCGCAAATCTGAAGAAATGCTCAATATCCTCGTTAGGAAAAAAAATACAACAATTTCTGAAATTATAAGAAGGGCAATAAACACGTATTTCGAACTTGAGAATGCAGCCACAAAGATAACCCCTGATATAACTAAGATATATACTGACTTTCTCTCCGATGGTGAACACTGTATTGTTGACATAGAGCACTGGACAGCGATGCTCGATGAACTCAACAGAAAAGCTTCAGACGAGTTCTGGGAAATTATGGAAAAGATAGGGTACGAACATGGCATCCAGTACAAGAACAAAGGGCTAACGGATGTTTACGATATTCTGAGATACATGGAAGTCGGAAACTGGTTCAGAGTTAAGATAGACGGGGAGGGTAGCTATACACTCATTCTTTCAACGCACACATCTCAAAAATTCCTCAGAATATTCTTTGAGAACATCTTCAAGGCACAAGGGATTCCCGTTAAGATCTACGAGGGTTTCGGAAAACTTAGGCTTGTGAAACTAAAAGAAGGAGAAGAGGTGTAAGGGGAAGTAACAGAGTTTAGTTCTCGAACAATCAGAAAATTTTTATTGTTTTGCGTTTACTATGAGTGGAATGACAGAAGTTGAAGAGGGGAGTTACGAGCTCGTAATTGCACCCCAGCCGGTGGCGGAAATAGCAAATCGGATCATCCTCAATCTCAAGAAAAAGTATCCGATCCATGAAATAATGAAACTGACTAAAGACAACAGCTCAAAGAACGTTTACATCGTTGTCAGCAAAGAACACCCTGAAAAAGTAAACCTCATCGTGGATCATGGCAAGAAATTTTCCTACTGTTGTGAAGATCCGCTCTTCATTCCCGTTCCAAAGAAGTTTGCTGTTCTCGAGCCTGATGCAAATTATTTTGAGAGAACGTTAAAGGCGAATATCTATCTCGCTTTGATGGAAGCTGCAGAGACAGAGCTCCATCGCTGAAGCACTAAATTTCTCCGTCGAAGAGAATAAATTCAGGCTTTTTCGTCTGATACCTTTCTTTATAATCATTCCAAAACAGATTTGGCCCACCTATAACAAGTATCCTCCCGTGATAGCTTTTTTCCACTTCAACCTTGTCGCAGAGTATTCTTCCAACCCCGATGCTCCTCGAATTCTCTTCTATAAGCACTATCGAGTCGATGTAAATCGGTAAGCTCCCATTAGCGTTCTCCAAAATTATCCTCCCCGATTCTGATTTTGCGGTAACATTCGGTTTATCAAAGCTGAGCGATGATAGAACTTTTGACGATTTTATCGAGATTTCTCCTCCACCTTCGGGAGTTGCAGCTATCCTCAGGAATTTTTCAAGGTTCAGATGGATCTCTGCTTTTCCATTCCTCACATCAAAGATGTCCCGATTTAGATTGCTGTCGAAATTTACATCGATGCTCTCTCCTCCAGTTATCCTAAAAGTTTTAGAAAAAGTTTTACCAGGAAGCTTTATCTCGGCCGTAAGCCTTGGAGGAATGAGTCCTGAGAAATTCAGCTCGAAATCGATCCTTCCGCAGGAAACTTTCGAGTTAACAACCTCAACTTGCGAGGATAGACTAATCTCTTTCTCTTTCTCGATTTCATAGCTTGCTGCAGTACTCCCCCCAGGCTGGAGGAGTCTAACCTCCTTTACCATCTTTATTTTGAGGTTTTCACCCTCTTTTACTTGCTTAAGGGCGTAATTCGTGCTGAAACCTTCTAGCTCATCGTCGATGTCAACGGTATCGAGTGTTCTTTTATCCACTATTCCGTCAGAATAAAGAAAAACCTGCCAACTTCCTTCTTCCTCTTTGATGTTGGTCACAAAATCAAGCTTAAAAATAACATCCCACCTGCCCGTGCTTCGATTGTAGTCTGCGTGAAGTGGGTTAAAAATTAATTTTGATATTTTTACAACTTCTTTTGTTAGATTGGCTGGAACGGTCTGGTTAGTTTGGTTAGTTTGATTTTGCTTTCCAACCCCTTCAGGCTTCAAGCTTTCGTTGGCTTTTAACCCGCCTTGTTTTCCACTCTCGTTCACAGGTGTGACATTCCCTTCAGCTTCCCCACTCGAGAAAAAGGGGAGTTTTTTCAGCAGATCTCCTATGAACGGAATCGATTCGGGATTGAACGGTAATTTGGGGACGGGTATGGATGGAAGTGAGGGGAGAGCAGGCATAGAAGGTAAAGAGGGTAAAGAAGGCATAGAGCACCCTGAAATTACGAGTGAAATTAGAATTAGAGCCAAGATCTGATATTTCATGTTCTCAATTCAAATTGTTCTAATAAAAGGTTAACCAAATGATAATGATGAGATTTACTTTCCCCCTCAAAAAAGATTTTATTGAGGGAGATTCCAGCTTCTTTGTGGTAATTACTGAAAAGAGCCATGCTGAGGTCGAAAAGATAATAAAGGTTGAAGAGCTCACAAAATTCTTCGGAGAGTTCGCTGCGGTAAAAGAAGTATCCTTTGAAGTTGAGAGAGGTGAAATTTTTGGTATCCTTGGGCCGAACGGAGCTGGCAAGACAACTCTAATAAAAATGCTCTCTACTTTGCTGAAACCCACCTCAGGCAGAGCCTTTGTTGCTGGATATGATGTTGTTAAAGAACCGCAAAAGGTTAGACAGAATATAGGAATAGTTTTTCAGGAACCAACCCTAGATGTTGAACTTACAGCCAGAGAGAACCTCGACTTTCACGGCAGAATCTATGGAATGGACCGTAGAAAGAGGGAAAAGAGGATTTCCGAGGTTTTAGAGCTCGTCGGCTTGAGCGATAAGGCTGATGTTCTAGTTAAAAAGTTCAGCGGTGGGATGCAGCGAAGGCTCGAAATAGCCAGAGGCTTCATGCATTTTCCCAAAGTTCTCTTTTTGGATGAACCAACCCTCGGCCTTGACGTTCAGACGAGGAGGAACATCTGGGATTACATAGAAAAGCTGAGGAGAGACGAGGATGTTACAATAATTCTCACCACACACTACATCGAGGAGGCTGAACACCTATGCGATCGCGTTGCGATAATCGATTTTGGGAAAATAATAGCCCTCGACACCGTTAAGAATTTAAAGGAAAGAATAGGAAAGGATACGATAGAGATCTCAGTCAACGGAGAGTTCGAAAGCATACTGAGGAAGGAGAAACTCAGTGTTGTGAGGACTGCAGAGAGCTTGGTTCTCTCAACCAGCGATGGAGAGAAGCTGATTCCAAAGCTCTTCTCTCTGGCCCAGGAACATGGGGTGGAAATTCAGTCAGTGAAGTTTAAAAAATCCAGCCTTGAGGATGTTTTCGTCCTTCTGACAGGAAGAAGGATTAGGGAGGAATCTGCAAGCCATCCGATGCTGAGAAGGATCAGGAGGTAGGCGATGGGAAAGAAGAGGTGATATGATGGAGTTCTATGGTGTTTACATCTTATGGCTTAGAGACCTGAAAAGGTATATGAGGGCGAGGAGCAGGATAATTGGCTCGCTTGGAATGCCAATATTCTTTTTAGCTTTCCTCGGGATGGGTTTCAGGAGAGCGCAGATTCCATCGCTGGAAGGGATTTCCTACATCGATTTCTTAGCTCCTGGAGTTGTTTCGATGGTTGTCCTTTTTACCGGCACCTTTTCCGGAGTTTCGGTAGTCTGGGACAGGCAGTTTGGATTCCTGAGAGAGATAATGGTTTCCCCAATAAGCAGAACAACAATTGCTTTGGGAAGAACTCTAGGGGGTGCTACGACGGCAATTCTCCAAGGATTTCTCATGCTGGTAGTGAGCTTTGCCATAGGCTTTAGGCCCGACTTTTTAGGAATGATTTATTCCCTCGCCTTCATGGTTCTGATTGCAATTTCCTTTACAGGTATGGGGATAGCGATATCAACCATAATGGAGGACATTCACGGATTCCAGCTCGTTATAAACTTTTTCGTCTTCCCGATCTTCTTTCTATCCGGAGCTTTGTTTCCAGTTGAAGAGTTTCCCGAGTACATTCGCTTTTTAACATATCTGAACCCTCTCACCTATGGTGTGGATGGAATGAGATGGAGCCTGATCCATTTCTCCGAGTTCAACCCTATCATAGATTTCATAGTAATCGGAGCGTTCAGCGTCCTCGTCATACTGATCTCCACAATCCTTTTCAACCGGACGGAAGTTGGGTAATCAGATTGCTAATTTGTATTCGGAATGGAAAGTTTAAATAAGTAAGATGTAAATTGTTTATCATGGTATTGAGGAAGCTGAAGCAGGAGTCGGAGATCGCGCTAAGGCATCTCCTCGTCCTTCATCACGTATGGAAAAATCAGCCGATAGGTATCTTCAAGCTCTCCGAAATCCTTAACATGCCAAAGCACAGGGTCAGATATTCGCTTCGAGTCCTTGAACAATCAGGAATAATTGAGCCCACCCAATATGGAGCCGTTATAAGGGAAGGTGCCGAAAAGGAGATAGAGAAGCTGAAAAAAGAGATGAAGGAAATCCTGGAGAATACAAAGATCGTGAGTGATAAGCTAAACGAGCTTTAATGTTTAATCCATTTACCTATTTCTACTTCCCCCTAAATCTCTTCCTTCTCCTGAAAAAACCGGTTTTTTCCTCAACTTTCGTGTCATTCTTTCTGTTGTTCTCATGCTTTAGAACGAAGATTGCTGCAGCAAGATCCTTATCGAGAGCAAACTGTGTGTTTCCAATCTGGATTATGAAGCTGGGAAAAACCCTTATAACCTTTAATCTCTCACCCGGAAGCAATCCGAATGATACAACCTTATCAGAAAGGTCTTTTCCTCCAACAACATATTTTATGACTCCCTCATCTCCTGGAGATAGCTCACTTAGGCGAAAGATTATCCTGCCAACTTCCCTCTCCCCTTTCACACAACAATCCCCGGGCGGAATAGATGAGCCATGAGGACAGACAGTTGGATGGCCTAGCAAAGTGCATATTGCCTCCTCCACTTCATCACTTATTATGTGCTCGAACCTGCAGGCAGACTCTTCTATCTGGCTCTCTCCCATCCCGAGAATGTCGTTGAGAAGTCTTTCTGCTAGCCTATGAAGCCTTATTATCTTCCTCGCTCTCTTTTCTCCTTCTTCTGTAAGGGTAAGTCCATTGCCAGCCTTCACCAACCCTTCTTTGATTAGATATTCTTTCAAGGATTCATCCACATCTTTCAGCTCAAAATTCTCATGCAAAGAAAGCCAGATTTCCTTTAAGAGGTTTTCTGCATCTTCTCTCCTCTCTCTCATCCCATCACCTGTACATGAAGTTAAGCAGAACGTTCGTCAGATAGCCCACGCTGAAAGCTATGCTAATCGCTATAAAAAATATCGCCAAGCCAGTCTTCAACCCCCTTTCCTTGCACATCACCCCAAATTGAGCAACGCATGGGACAAAGAGTGTTAGCGTTACCATAGCAACGATAATCTGGGAATAGCTCATCAATCCCTTAGCCGCGAGATCGAAAAGTCCAGCTGCTCCATAATCCCTCCGGAAGAATCCGTAAAGCAAAATCAGGCCAGCCTCTTTCGGCAGACCTATTAGCTGAGAAGGATATGCCAAGGCATCGACAACCAGATCAAACACCTTTGTGAGCCTGCCAATCCAGATTACCACGCTAACCAGAACGAAAATCGGCATAACTTCCTTGAAATACCATTCCAATCTCGTAACAGTTTTAAAAACGACGTTGCTGAGATTTGGAACTCTGAGTGGTGGAAGCTCAATGAAGAAGAGCGAAGCTTCGCCCTTAAGCGTTTTTGATGCTGCTTTCCCGACAGCAAGCATGACAACAGAGATAATGGAGATCCACATCAAAAGGGCGAGGAAGTCTGGAGCGATTCCCATCATAACACCAAGCTGAGCACTGCATGGGATGCCAACTGCAAGCATTAAGGTTGCTATTACCCTCTCCTTTCTCGTTTCAAGCGTTCTAGTGACTATCGTTGCCATAGTTCCGCATCCCAAGCCAAGCAAGAGCGGAATTACAGCCCTTCCACTCAGACCAATTTTTTTGAAAGCGGTGTCGAGCAAGGCAGCGAGTCTAGGTAGGTAGCCAGAATCCTCCAAGATTGAGAAGGCTATGAAGAAAGTCGTAACTATGGGGAAGATTATCGCAACTGCATATCTGATTCCAAGGGTTACAACTCCATATTCTCCCCCAATGAGTTCCCTCAGCCAATAATTCTCCACATAAGCTGTGAGAAAATTATTAAGCGGAACGTTTATGTAATCTTCATAGGCTGTCTCGATGAGATCAACTAAGATCTGGGCTCCAAGAACTCCAGCGAATAAGTAAATCATGTACAGGCTCAGTAACGCCATGGGAAATGAGAAATAAGGATTTATCGAGAGCTCTGTTATTCTTTCTCTCAAACCTCCCCTCTCGTATTCTCTTCTCTTAACAATCCCTTCCAAGTACTCATTTGCCTGATCCTGAATTTTCTTGAAGATTTCATAACTCTTCACCCCTGTTTCCAGCAGTCTTTTTATCTCATCAAAGTTACTCTCATTTCTCAGCATTTCAATGGTGTCTGAATCGCCTGCAAGTGCAAGAATTGAAAGCATTCTCTTACTAATTGGATATTCTTTTTCAATTAACTTGGAAACTTTCTCTATCCTCTCTTCAAAATCAGAATTCAGTTTTATAACTTCTTTCTCTGGATTTTTGAATTTATTAGTCTTTATTAATTCTCTCAACCTGTCTATGCCCTTCTTTTGCGTTGCTATCGTCTTTACAACCGGTATCCCAAGCTTAGCTTCCAGACTTTCTGCATCTATTTCTATTCCAAGCCTTTCAGCCTCATCCATCGCGTTCAATACAAGAATCACATTGAAGCTTGCCTCGATCAGCTGGAGGGTAAAAGGTAGCATCCTCTCGATGTTTTTGGCATCAACGACATGTATGACCAAATCTGGCCTATCGAATAGAATTCTCCTTGCGACCTTTTCCTCCTCGGTTATGGCTATGAACGAATACATGCCTGGGGTGTCTATAAGACTGAAATCCGCTCCTTTTATTTTCCCCCTTGTTATATCAACCGTAGTTCCAGGATAATTTGAAACTGTAGCGTATTTTCCCGTTAAAGCGTGAAAAATCAGACTTTTTCCAACGTTTGGACTACCCACTAGCACGACAACCTCTTCCACGTTTTAGGCTTGCCTAAATTGTATTTAAGGTTTTCCACTAAAGGTGTGAACTTATTAATTATTAATTATTTCAACGTTAACGATAGGTTTTTCCACTCAAAGTTTAGCTAAATTACATGGAACTAGACTACGATTACCCTCCCTACCGCCCGCCGAGTGAGGCAGGGAGTGCCTTGCTGAGGGTTGTGAGAGGATGTACTTGGAACAAATGCGCTTTTTGCGGGATGTACAAGGACATAAAATTCGAGCAAAGGAGGAAAGAAGAGGTCTTCAAGGAGATTGAACACCTTAGAGAGTTCTTCCCCGTTGCGAGGACAGCCTTTCTGGGAGACTCCAATCCGCTTGTTCATAAGGACATAGTTGAAATCGTAAGGTACCTTAGAGAGAGAAACCCTTGGATCGAAAGGGTAACAGCCTACGCCAGAGCGAGAACGATTGCGAGGATGAAAAGGGAGAAACTGGAGGCTCTGAAGAGAGCTGGATTAAACAGACTGCACATTGGCATGGAGAGTGGAGATGATGAGATCCTTGAGATGGTGAGCAAGGGTGCGACTGCTGAGGATCTTATCGAAGCTGGCAAAAAAGGTGGGAAGTTTTTCGAAATATCATTCTACTATATTCTCGGCCTTGGAGGAAAGGAGAGAATGGAGAATCATGCGAAGAGAAGTGCTGAAGTCATTAACCAAGCGAGGCCAGATTTTGTGAGGGTAAGGACGCTCACGGTTATCCCCGGAACTCCAATCGAAAAGATGATAGGGGAAAAAATAACCCTGCTAACTGCTGAGGAGCAGCTTAATGAACTGAGAATGCTCGTTGAGGGTATTAAAGTGAGAACATACTTCACATGCGATCATGTGTCGAACTATCTCTTCCACAGAGGTAGGGCATTTTTCATGGGAGTTCATGGAGTGCTTCCCGATGAAAAGGAAAGAATGCTCGAAGAGATTTCCGATGCTTTAGAGCTTGTGAGGTCGATTGGCGAAGTTATGAATTCAAACGATATGGCAAAGCTCGGGAGAATAATGCTCTAAATGAAAAAGCTCTTTAACTCCTCCAATCCAGCAAGAGGTGGGAGGTTGGGAGATGGTTAGTAACGAGATTAACGAGATCACAATTTCAAAAGCCATCGCCGAAAAATACTTTGAAAAGCTAAAGGCTTCGCTCGAGAGTGAAGTGGTCATCGTTGGAGGGGGGCCATCGGGATTGGTTGCAGCGTACTATCTCTCAAGCAAAGGCTACGAAGCAACACTCCTCGAGAAAAAGCTCAGTTTAGGCGGCGGAATCTGGGGTGGAGGGATGATGTTTAACAAGGTGGTTGTGCAGAGTGATGCTCTCGAGGTCTTGGATGAATTTGAAGTTAGTTATGAAAAATACGACGAAAAGCATTTCGTAGCCGATGCGATAGAGCTTGCTGGAGCTCTGATATACAAAGCATCCAAAAAAGCCAGACTCTTCAATCTGATAAATGTAGAAGATGTTATGGTAAGGGATGGAAAAATAACCGGTCTGGTGGTAAATTACACACCCGTTGAGATGAGCAATCTGCATATCGATCCGATAACGATAGCGGCAAAAGCAGTTGTGGATGCAACCGGTCATGATGCTTTTGTCTGCAATATGCTTTCGAAAAAAACCGGTGAGCTGGAGCTTAAGGGAGAGAAGTACATGCATGCTGAAATGGGAGAGAAGGGAGTTGTTGAGTACACCTCAGAAGTTTATCCGGGACTTTTCGTTGCTGGCATGACTGTGGCAGCCGTTTATGGATTGCCAAGGATGGGTCCGATTTTTGGAGGGATGCTGCTGAGTGGAAGGAAGGTCGCAGAACTTATAGAGTCTAAATTGAGGATTTAACTCAATCCCTTTTGCTTTAACCTCTTCGAGCTCTTCCACAATTATACTGTTTTTCAGGTTCTGCTTAACTTCCGCTTGACTCCCGCTTAACCCCAAATTTCCTTTACTCAAGATCCAGCCCACTAGGTTTGAAAGAAAGATTACAATCCAATGGGTGTCTTCTCACCTTCTTGCTCACCCCTTTATATAAGCCCAAGGCTTAATTAGATGCTCCTTGCCGTCAACCTCCAGCTCTGCTGAGTAGGTGGTGAGCATGTCGGGAGGGTTAGAGTAATCAAAACGATCAATAAGATCATTAGCCGGTTCATGCTATTCATTACAAACAAAGGGCTGGCTAGAAGATCTTCTTTGCAACCTCCACCGATTCTTTGTCGAAGATAACCAGAGCCACCTCATTTACATTCGAAGCTTTCTCCGAGAAATCCCTTACAGCCTCAATAAAGGTTTTAACTACCTCTTCAAGCGGACAGCCATAAATCCCTGCGCTTACCGCTGGAAAGGCAATAGAATTAAGCTCTAGTTCCTCTGCTTTATCCAAAGGCCCCTTGAATGCTTTGTAGAGCTTATCCTTAAACGAGTCATCCCATTTCCCGCTGCATATTGGGCCAACGGTATGGATAACGTACTTTATGCCCCGATCCTCAAGCTTCATTGCCGGCGTAACAACAACCTCTCCATGGTCTATGTAACTCCTGCCTATCTGCTGTTTCATCGCTTCCTTGCTTATCCTCGTGTATTCAGCAGCATTTCCAGCGCATGCCTTTGCTATGGCATAAGCAACTCCTCCACCATGCTCCAAATGCTTATTTGCCGCATTGACAATAGCATTCGCGGGATAAGCTGTGATGTCCCCCTGCACAAGCTTCACCGAAATCTTACCAACCTTGATCTCCTTCACTTCCTCCACAGCCATGAAAACAAATCGTTTTGAGATGTTAAATCCTTTATGCCTCCGGCGTATTATTCTACCGTATTATTCTACGATCGAAAATATTATATTAAGTTATTACACAAATTCTGAGATATGAAGGTTAAAGAAGCTCCGAAAACGGCCACAAGCATAATCGTTCGATCTGCTTCTGCAGCAAGAATTACGCAGTCGAAAAATCCGTTCCTCGAGCTCATGAGAAGGCTTTTCAGGAAAGAAGATGTAGCGATGAAGGCTATAAAGTTCATCAACATAATCGATGAAAGGCAGAAAGCTGGTAAGCCTGTTAGAGTTGATGAATGGGAGAGTTTGATGGAAGAGCTTAGAATGGTTCGTTCCTCTTTCTATTCCATGAGAAACAAGCTTTTGGGCGCGGGGATGATTTCTGTAAAGGATGGAGAATATCGCCTCAGCGGGGTCTTCAGCAGGGATCTCGTCGATATGGCGAGATGGTGGTGGACAGCAGTACTGGGTTACGATCCCGAATCCTTGTAACCCTCTATTTTAATTAATTACTTAAATTAATAAGATTATAAACCAAACTATTCATAAAAGAGGAAAATTTAAGTCTTTTCGATGCAAACTGAGTAGGGGGATGGGCATGAAAAAGGTGGTTGTTATTGGTTGCGGAGCTTATATGGACTCGGGCTATGGATGTCCGGGAGAGTGGAGGTGTCTGAAAGCAGCAGCCCTCGGAGATGGAAAATTTGATGAGGCTTCAAGCGTTGTATCTTTCGTGAAGTGTGAATGCCCGGGACGGACAATTCTGCCAAATCTGGGAATGGCGATGCAGCTATCGGGAATTAAGCCAGACGCAATATACCTAAGCTCTTGTTTGGTTAATGCTGTGCCAAAGTGTCCCTATGGTACTGCTGAGGAATTTGCTAAGCTCATAGAAGAGAAAACTGGAATTCCTGTTGTGCTTGGAACCCACGATTACCACTAGATTACTACTGAAATCTTTTATTTTTAATTAAAGTTGTATTATCCATTATCATCTTACCTATCCTCTTTTTTACACCTTTCACCAACCTTTCACTAAAACAAAAATGTATTATACTTCCAAACCAACCCAATTAATGGTGATAAAATGGTAGAGGAGGTTTCTGATATAAAAGAAGGCCTATCCAGGGTTTTACCTTTAATATCAAAAAAATCAAGCGCAATAGATAAGAATAATGAAATGTATTCTGATGTCCTTCAGGCTCTTTTCGATAATAAGCTAATGTCCATTCTCGCTCCAAAAGAGTATGGGGGATTTGAGAGTTACTATCTCGCTTGTTTAGTTGCTGAATCAGTTGCAAAGATTAATGCCGGTGTGGCCCATTCAGTTGTTGTTCATAACGCAACCGTCGATGCTCTCAGGCTTTTCGGCACTGCTGAGCAGAAGGAGAAGTGGTTGCCGAAGCTCAAAAAGAAAGCTGGAACTCTCGCTATGACCGAACCTTCGGGTGGAAGTGATGTTTCAGCGTTAAAAATGGAGGCTAGAAAGGAAGGAGATGTTTACATCCTGAACGGAAGGAAAACGTTGATAACGAACGCATCCTTTGGAGGTGTCTTCATCGTGATAGCAAAAACAGAAGAGGGGTTAACGGCCTTTATCACCGAAAAAGATGGAGTTGTTGTTACAAAGCTCAATCAATCGGGAATGCGTGGGAGTGGATTGTCTTCAGTCGGATTCTCAAATGTTGAGGTTGCAAAGGAGGACATCCTCGGTGGTTTGGGGAAGGGATTGAAAGTTGCGCTTGGAACGCTCTCGCCAAACAGAATTCCTTTCGCAGCAATGGGTCTCGGAATCGCTGAAACTTGCTTGGAATCAGCTATAAAGTATGCAAAAGGTAGAACAGCTTTCGGAAAGAAAGTTGCAGACTTCCAAGGAATCCAGTGGATGATTGCAGAACTCGCCACAGAGATCGAAACTCTCAGGAGTTTCATTTACAATTCAGCAGAGATTGCCGATGGAAAAGAATCTTCGTTAGATGTTACAACGCTCGGTGCAATGTGCAAGCTGAAAGCGGCAGAGATTGCAAAGAAAGCTGCAGAGATGGCAGTTGAGATATACGGTGGGCATGGGGTGATCGTAGGCTCTCCAGTTGAGAGAGCATACAGAGACGCGAAGCTTTTGGACATCGCAGAAGGGACGTCTGAGATAATGAAGGTTTTGATCTCGAGAACCATTCTTGGGAGGTGAAGACTTGACCAGTCCGCCGAAAGAATTCATGAGAAGGATCAAACCATTTTCCTTTCTGACTGAGGATGAACTCAATCTTTTGGTCGATAATCTTGATGTTGAGGCTTACGAAAAGGGAAGCACGATAGTAAAGAAAGGTAAGCAATCCAAATATATTTTTCTAGTCTTTTCCGGAGTTGTTGGACTCTATGATGACGACACACTCGTCGATACAGCTTCGAAGGGTGAGATTTTTGGTATTCTCTCAGCTATAACTGGAAATCCATTCTCCCTCTCCGCAATAGCTATGGACGATACGATATGCTACAGAATTAAAAAAGAGGCATTTAATAAGGTATTCGAGAAAAATCCGAAATTCTCAGCTTTCTTCAGCACTTTCATAAACAGGAGGTTCAGATCCTTCACAAATCTGCTTAAAGAAACTGAGGGGGCATTTCAGGAAGAGATATACCTTACAAGGGTAAAAGAGATCGTCACGAAAGATCCGGTTGTCTGCGAGCCAAATACCTCCATCGAAGAAGCTGCAAGGATAATGCTGGAGAAGAACGTTGGATCGATAGTTGTGGTCGATCAGGGCAAGGCTGTTGGCATACTCACGGATCACGATTTGAAGAGGGTTCTCATCTCCGGCGACAAAAATGCGAAGGTTACGGAATTCATGAACTCTCCTGTTATAACCGTTAATGCCGACCAGCCAGTTTTCGAAGCTTATCTGACGCTGATAAACAAAGGGATCAATTACATAGTCGTTGTCGATAATGGAAGGGTTGAAGGAGTTATAACGAGCAAGGATATCTTAACTCAATTCGAGCCAAGCTCTTCTCTGATCGCCTTATACAGGAAGATCAGAAAGGCAAACTCGATGGATGAACTAAAAAGCCATCTTGCTGGAATAAGGAAAGCTGTAGCTGGACTGGCAATGAAGGGTGTGCATTTCTACGAGCTTAGCAGGATGATAACCTCCGTTTACGATTCAACGGTCGTTAGAGTTATCAAAATGGTAGAAGAGGACTTCAAAAAAGATGGCATAACACTCCCAGATTATGTGTGGATTCACGTTGGCAGCTCGGGTAGAAAAGAGCAGATTATCGCAACCGATCAGGATAACTGCCTTATTCGTAGCGCCGATGAAGATGAAAAGCTGATGATTGAATTTGCTAAAAAAGTGAACGAGGCTTTGGATTACATTGGAATTCCAAAATGCACAGCTAACTACATGGCTTCCAATCCAAAATGGAACTTAAGCCTCGAAGATTGGAAGGCAAATTTCGAGAAATGGTTCACTTCCCTTACCGGAGAGAACATAAGATATCTCTCTGTTTTTCTTGATATGAGACCCATTTATGGAGATCAAAAGCTTTATCTCGCTTTGCTCGACCACATCAAAAGTAACATTACCAATCAAGCAATAAGGTTCCTTGCCCTTGACGCGACATCCATCGAGCCACCGATAGGTTTCTTCGGTATCAAGGGACTCGAAAAAGGCCTTGACATAAAGCTCCACGGAATATATCCCATAGCCAATGGAGTTAGGGTTCTAGCTTTGGATAACAAAATTTTGGATACAACCAACACTAGGGAAAGGTTAGAGAGGCTAAGTGAGATGGGTGTTTTGAGTGATGAGAGGGCTCGAGAAGTCTTGGAAAGTTATGAGTTCCTTCAGGAGCTGAGATTAAAGCGCCAGTCTGCAGCTGTCTCGGCTGGCAGTGAGGGGGATAACGTGATAAGACTCGAAAATATTGACAGAATTGATGCATACGTTTTGAAGGAAGCTTTGAAGATAGTTTCATCTTTCCAGAATTTTATAAGGGGTAAATACAGAATTGAAAGCGGGTTCTAGGTGGTGGAATGAATCTCAGAGAGGCGAAATTCTCCGTTATAGATCTGGAAACAACGGGCTTAAACCTTCTGAAAGATGAAATCCTCTCTATTGCCATAGTTCCGATGAAAGGAACGAAAATCATGGCGGGTGAGAGCTATTATACCTTCGTCAAGCCATCAAACTACGATCTCAAGTCTATGAAATTTCACGGAATTGACCCCAAAACGCTAAAACAAGCTCCCAGTTTTTCTGAGATTTCAGAAGAGGTGAGAGAGAGGATCGAGGATAGTATAATAGTCGGTCATGCAGTTGAAATTGACTTGAATTTCCTTAAAAAGGCATTCAAAGCCCAAGGCATTGAGCTGAATAATAAAAGCATAGATATAGCTCTGCTTGAAAAATGGCTGTGTGATAGGCTTGGAGAGAGAAAATGTACGGCAGATTTAAGCTTAGACGCTTTGATAAGGGACTATAACCTCAGTATGAGGTTCAGACACGACGCTCTGGCTGATGCCTTTCTAACAGCGCAGATATTCCAGATTCAGTTGCTGAAGCTCATGAAGTATGGCTTAACTTCGGTAGAAAGGGTGCTCTCAGCTATCGAATCTACAAAAATGAGTCGAATTGACTTTATCTTTTAGCAATTTTTAAATTATTTAATGTTTGCAAGGCGAAAGAAATAGAAAGATTTAAATTTGTAATTATTTTTCCATATATTGGTGAATGAGGTGATGAAATGCCATGGCCACCTAAAATATTTTGGGTAGGGTTGATACTATACTACGGCTTCGTAGCGATTTGCTGGATTGGCGAAGCGACTGCAGGATGGAACCACATACCTTTGGCGGTAGAGTTGTACGCAGCGTTGCTGGGAACGTGGATTATACCACTGATAATGTCGGTGATATACTTCTACTTCCCAGAAAAAGCAGAAGAGGCATCGGGGTGATATAAATGGCGGATCCAATTGTTGTTGGAATAACAGTTCTGTATTTCGTGGCCATAATCGTCATTGGCTGGTATTCGAGAGTTAGAATGAAAAGTGCCACCGATTATTATGTTGCCGGAAGGCAGATTGGTAGCGTTGTTAACGGTTTGGCTCTGGAATCAACCTACCTAAGCCCCGCCTCAATGCTAGGTTTGCCGGCCTATGTCTTCATAATAGGCTATCAGTTCTGGTGGGCAATGGCGGCTATTATTGCAGGAATGCCTATAGCAACCTTGCTTACAGCTGCTGCGATGCGAAAGTATGGGCCTACAAGCTTCGCTGACTACTATGCAGATAGATATAACGACCAGAACCTCAGATGGCTGGTGGGAATAATAGTCATATTCGGCGCGATTCTGTACATCACGCTGTCCATCGTTGGTATGGGCATATTCCTGCTGGCGATCCTGAGATTCCCGTACCTCTACGGCGTCATTCTGGGAGCAGTAATAGTCATGATCTACGTTGTCTTCGGCGGTATGGTTGCTACAAGTTGGAATGCAGCATTCCAGGCTGTGCTGATGACAATAGCAGCAGTCATTGCAGCAATAGGAATCATAAATTATTTCGGAGGGCTAGGACCCTACCACATGGCAATACTCGAGAACAACCCGAAGTTCTTCAACACCCCCTCTGATATCGAACCGAGCCATATCTACGCTGCCACATGGCTCGCTGTCATAGGCTGGTTCTTTGTCTGGCACTACGGCTTTGCGACGATGCCTTACACGGTCGTCAGATTCTTCACCGTCATGGACATGAAAACAGCGAGAAGGAGCATCTTCTGGTGCACCCTCTTTGCAGGCATCTTCTACCTAGGCCTCGAAATCATTGGTGCTGGAGCTAAAGTTATAATCGAGAAGGCTCACCCGCTAGTTTTGCAGGGGACGGTTCCGGCGAATGCGGTTAAAGTCCTTGCATACTATGCCAAGACATACGGTGTTGGAACCGTAACAGACTATTCAATGGTCGCGGCAGTCGAGGCTTTGCAGAATCCGTGGGTCCTTGGAATACTTTGCGCTGGAGGTTTGGCTATTGCGATGTCAACTGCTGCCGGCTGGGTTATGGTCGTGAATGTCATCGTTACGAGAGACTGGGCCGACATGATGCTTAGAAGCAAATTCGCAAAGGAGAACCCGATCCTCATGGCGAGGATAATCTCAGTGATCTTCCTTGCGATAGGCTTAGTTATTGCCATCAACCCGCCTGCCTTGGTGCTTGACCTTTCTGGATGGGCGTTCGTCGTGATCATAGCATCCATTGGCCCGAGCTTAGTCCTTGGCCTGTGGTGGAAAGGAGCTACTAGAACCGCAACTTGGGTTACAGCTGTAATAATGTTCGTCCTCCACTTGTATGCATGGTTATACGCGAAGTTCACCCTCGGCAAGCCACACTTCTTCTTCCTTAACACAGCTCTAGGACTTAGCAAGACTGCCATCGTAACTCCGCATCAGGTATGGGCGATTCCATTAGGATTCCTGTTGTTCATCGTGATCTCTCTGGTCACAAAGAAGCCCGAGCCAGAAGTGGTGGAGAAATACTGCGTACAGCTGACAGAAAAGCTCTAAACCCTAACCTTTTTTCTTTTTTAATTTTATTAAAATTTAATTAGTATTGTTTAGCTTGTTTAGCCATTTTGTTTAGCTTGCTAGCTTTTCACGCGAAGGTCGAGGACGTATCGGTAAACATAGGGTGCATAATGTCCGCATTGCCTTAGATGTTCCAGCTCAACGTCAATTCCCTGTTCTCTGAAGAGTCTTACAACTCTTTTCGGCAAAATTTCTTTTTCCTCTTCTTTTCCCGCAAAAGTGTAGTAATGAACGATTCCTCCCCTCCTAATTTTTCCCCTCACAGCTGAGATAAAGTTTTCAGCGATATATGGCGAGGGCATAAGGATTCGATCGAATTCTCCTTCCAATTTGGGCAACACTTCTTTAACATCCCCTTCGTAAACCTTTACCTTCTCTTCAACCTTGTTCAGCTCTACATTCTTTCTAAAGTATTCCACCGCCACTGGATTGAGCTCTATTCCCACCACCTCTGCCGGATTTGCAAGCCTTGCGATAACTATCGCATAAGGGCCAACACCTGCGAATATAACTAAAACCCTCTCTCCATCCCTGACAAGCCTGGCTATCCTCTCCCTCTCTCCCGAAAGCTTGACAGAGTAGTACACTTTCGTTGGATCTACCAGAAACCTGCAGCCATGCTCCTTAACCACAGTCTCGGTCTCATTTCCATAAATGATCTCATATCTGGCAACCCTATAAACCCCCTCAACCTCTCCGGTTTTTCTTAAAATAGTTTTGACGTTCTTGTGCTTCTTCAGGATTGCCTCCACTATCAGATCCTTTTGATGATAAATTTCGTCGGGAATCTCAACTATGACTATGTTCCCAATTATCTCGAAGCTCCTCCTCACAAGCCTGAGTTCTTCGCCAGAAAGCTTGTCTTTAAGCAACTCCTTGATGCTCACCGAAAAAAGATAACTGATAGGAAATAAAAGGTTGTCTGAAGGCTTAAATACTCTTTTAACACCGTGAAATCATGGAACTAATGAAACACCTTGGCCGGGATTTTGATAAGATCAGAGAGAAGAGACCGCTGATCCACCACATAACGAACTATGTCGCGATGAACGATTCAGCCAACGCAACTCTCGCGATAGGAGCATCACCTATTATGGCCCACGCCCATGACGAGGTTGAAGAATTGGTTTCCACTGCTTCAGCCCTTTTAATAAACATAGGCACGCTCGACAACTACTGGTTTAAAAGTATGCTCCTCGCTGTAGGCGCTGCGAAAAAAATCCCAATTCTGCTCGATCCTGTTGGAGCGGGGGCAAGCAAGCTGAGAACTGAGGTAGCTTTACAATTGCTTAATTACAATATCTCCGTCGTGAAAGGCAATTATGGGGAAATTCTAAGTCTGAGTGGAGACAAAAGTGCGATCAAGGGAGTGGATTCACTCGTGTCTTCTTTTGAAAAAGTTTCAGATGCTGTGAAAGACCTCTCAGCCAACTATAAAACGATCGCCGTTGCTACCGGAGAAGTTGACGTCATATCGGATGGTAAAAAAGTTTATCTCATAAAAAACGGCACGGATAAATTTGAGAGAATCACCGCAAGCGGTTGTATGCTGGGCAGCGTGATCGCATCATTTCTCGCAGTCCAGAAAAATCCGCTGATAGCAGCGATTGAAGGTGTAGCCGTTTATACGATAGCAGGAGAACTTGCTGAAGAACAGACGGGGAGTTTTAAGGTAGCTTTGCTGGATAGTTTAGCAAAGATAGACGCTAAAACGGTTGGGGAAAGGATTAAATTGGAATTGTACTGATTCAGGATGATAGCAGGATGATGAAGGATGATGGAAGGAGGATTGCAAAACGCAGGTTAGAGATGGTAAAAAGATGATAAAATGAGACTTGAGAAATATCTCCCTCTCTATTTCATAACAGATTCAAACTTTGGTTACAAGCATGAGGAGCTGACAGAAATGGCTTTGAAGGCTGGAGTCAAAACTATTCAGTTTAGGGAGAAAAGAATGAGTACGAAAGAAATGTATGAGATTGCAAAAAGAATAAGAAAACTTACAGAAGAGTATTCCGCCTTGTTCATAGTAAACGATAGACTCGATATCGCTCTTGCTGCAGATGCCGACGGCTTGCACGTCGGCCAAGATGATTTGCCGGCGAAGGTCGTTAGGAAGGTTGTTGGAGAGATTGTTGAGATAGGGGAGGCCGCTGGAAAAGTTGGAAAAATTAAAAAAGTTGCCGGAACAGTTGGAGAGGATACGATCAAGCATTTCATCCTTGGAGTTTCGGTAAGCAACGTAAGCGAGGCTTTAAAAGCTGAGAGAGACGGAGCAGATTACTTGGGAGCGGGGCCGATTTTCCGAACTTCAACCAAAGAGGATGCTGGAGATGCAATAGGGATTTCTGGGCTGAAAGAGATTGTTAACGCAGTAAGCATCCCAGTAGTTGCAATAGGAGGGATCAATCATTCAAACGCTAATCTTGTTCTCGAGACTGGATGTGCCGGAATTGCTGTTATTTCTGCTATAGCAGCAAGCAAAGATCCCAGAAAAAGTGCAGAGGAGCTTATAAAAATTGTTAGGGAATTTAAAGAGTTTTGATTCCAGAGGAGTTTGATCTAGTGGGATTCTGAAGATCCTGGAGATATTTTTATTTTCAAAATTTTGAGATTTCTAGGTTCGATTTTGGTATATTCAGAGCGATAGAACTTCAGATGGTTCAGAGAAATCGAAAGAAACCAAGAGAAAACAAAAAAGAAAAGAATTAATATTCTGCCATTGAGCATTTTCCGGTGATTAAATGAGGGTCAAGATCGTAGATCTCACGCTTAGGGATGGCCACCAGTCTTTGCTTGCCACTAGAATGCGAACTAGAGATATTCTGCCGATCGTTGAGAAGTTCGATGAATCAGGAATAGCTGTTATGGAGGTTTGGGGAGGGGCAACCTTCGATGCAGCTCACCGCTTTTTGAACGAAGATCCATGGGAGAGGCTCAGAGAGATTAGAAAGAGGGTAAAGAATGCCCAGCTTTCCATGCTTTTGAGAGGACAGAATGTGGTTGGCTACCGCCATTATCCCGACGATATTGTGGAGAAATTCGTGCTCAAGACCGCTGAAAACGGTTTAGACTTCTTCAGGATTTTCGATGCTTTAAATGATGTGAGGAATCTTGAGACGGCAATAAAGACAGCAAAGAAAACGGATTCCCACGTCCAAGGAACTATTTGCTACACGATTTCCCCCGTTCACACAATCGAGAAATACGTTGAGATTGCTGAAGAGCTTGTCGCCCTTGAAGTTGACTCGATATGCGTTAAGGATATGGCTGGACTGCTATCTCCAAAGATGTCGTATGAGATTGTTAAAGCGTTAAAGAAGGAGGTTGGAATTCCGATAAATGTTCACTCGCACTACACAAGCGGGATGGCTTCGATGGCTTTGCTGAAGGGAGTCGAAGCCGGAGCAGAGCTAATCGATACCTGCATGTCACCGCTAAGTATGGGAACCAGCCATCCCCCAACGGAGAGTATTGTCTACGCTTTGAACGAGCTAGGTTACGAGACTGGAGTTGATTTGGAAGTACTCATGGAAATCAGAGAGTACATGATGAAAATAAGGGAGAAGTATGCGGGCTACTTAGATCCGCTTTCCACAATCCCAGACACGAACGTTCTCGTTTATCAGATTCCAGGAGGTATGTTCTCCAACATGATAAGCCAGCTCAAGGAGCAAAACGCGATGGATAGGTTGCCGGAGGTGCTGGAGGAGGTTCCGAAAGTCAGAGAAGATCTGGGCTATCCGCCTCTGGTTACTCCAACCAGTCAGATCGTAGGCGTTCAGGCAGTCGTTAATGTGCTGGTTGGGGAGAGATACAAGGTTGTTACAAAGGAGACTAAGGATCTCGTCAGAGGTATGTACGGCAGGACGCCGGCCAAAATAAAGGATGAAATCGTTAAACTCATTCTGGGCGATGAGAAACCAATCGATTGCAGGCCGGCAGATTTGCTCGAGCCAGAATTCGAAAAGAGGAAGAAGGAGCTTGAAGCTGAGGGGATTGAAGCAAGCGATGAGAACGTTCTACTCTACGCCTTGTTCCCGCAGACCGGGCTCAAATTCCTCAAAGGTGAGATTGAGGAGGAACCTTTCCCACCAGTCGCAAAGGCGGTTTCTGGAAAGTATAGGGTGGAGATAGAAGGCAAGGAATATGAGGTGGAAGTGGAACCGATGTGAATCGACAACCAAATTAACCAACCAATTAACAATATAGGGTCCTTACAAAACTAACTCTCAGCCAACCTCTGCAATACCTTCTTTTC
>JACDNU010000031.1 GCA_017656505.1 Archaeoglobus sp.
TCTTATTTCGGTTGGAGTATTTAAGGGCGGAAGCCCAACATGTTATCTAAAAATCTCAACCAAAATTTGAGTTTTAAAAATTCAAACTTTTTAATTATCTTAGGGGTTATTTCCGTAGTTAGCATTGCCAGACCGAGAAGCTCTGGAATTTCTGTGAAAGACTTAAACATTAAAAATTGACTATAAAAATTGTACTAAACCTAGCGTTAAACCTAAGCAATCAGCCTTTCAAACAAATGCAGCTTTCAGAAAAGATTAGAGCAATAAGCCCAGATTAACCCAGATTAACCAAACCGTCTTAACAAAACTACAGCCACAACTCCAGCACCTACTAAAGCCATAGTAGCCAACTCCGGAACGGCTATAGCGAATACCTTCGCACAGGCAATTGCAAATTTTTGCGTTATATCTCCCATCGTGATTTTAAACTTCTCTCCATTCTGCACACCATCAGCAAACCAAACTCTCAGCGTTAATTTCTTATCTCCCGGACAATCCCCAGGGGGGTTATAAAGATATACCTTATAATGGGATACATGACCGCTAAAAGAGTAATTGAAACTCAGCCCATCACCTACGAGTTCTCCATCAACATGGGATGAATCCGCACCTTCGACTCCCGTGAATCTCAGAATAAGAACTTGTTTGCAACAGTCTTTCTCCTCTAAATGGAGTGTGACATCATAAATCCCCACATCACCTATATTTATGCTCTGCTCTCGAGGAGTAATGTCTACATCCAGTGCAGAAACCGTGGTGATAAATAGCAATAACAAAATGAACGTAAGGGGTAAAGAAGTTCTCATACTTATCATTATTTTCACCTAATAAGTTTTAATTTACGTAAAGACATGGATAATCAAAGATTTAAATTTTTCGATGATTGGGTAATAATTCTAATTCAGAAAATATAAAATGAAAGAAAAACAAAGTGTAAAAAATGTAAAGGATGTAAAGATGTTCACTTAGCTCTTCTCTTGAAATACAACACCGAGCCAAGTAAAATCCCTACTGGAATCAACAAGTTCAGAAACTCTGGAACCGAGATTGGCACATCGATATGATCATTGCCACAAGTCTCTGTTACATGCAATACTTTAGGCACAGGATTGCCAATGAGCCACTTGCCCTTCATGCCAACATTCTCTTTTGGAATGGCTAGCTCAATGACCCAGTTTTTTACTCCATTGTCTGTCTTTCCGAGGCTTTTGTAAGCGCCAATTGCAGTTCCGTTTGGTTGAGCATTATTCACAACTATTCTAGAGGGTTTGTTCTCGGCAAGATAACTGGGAACTGTCCAACAGCTGTTCGTGCTTGTCTTATAAATACCAAACTGTACTCCTCCGCCACCGTTGCTTCCTTCAGTGCTCAACTTGATGCCATATTCATATCCATAGCCTCCTGTACTTTCATCTGCATCCAGATTCAACGCAAGATCAGAGGGATAGTAATGATTACTTCCCCAATTCCAGCCACTGGAGTTCTGGGAGGTGATTATGGCCACGTAGATATAGTCTGCATCCTCATCCACATACATAGCCTCGATGTCCCACTTTTCACCGCCGGATACTGAGACATACTGGATTGGGGAGGGTTCAATTATCCACTTACTTCCATCCCATATCTTTGGTTCATCGTACTTTTCAAACCACTTGCCCATTCCACGAATGTGCACTCCTGTTTTACTCAAATCAATTCCATTTTCACCCAAATAGTTTGGATCGGCGTTATCTTCAACTACAAACCAGATTCCGTAGTTCGGCAACCATGTCTGGTTAGCACTCCATGAATTATTGATGAGATCCAAGCCCCAATCATTAAGTTTACCATCAATATCGTAAGCCATGGAGGGAACACTTAATACTAATACAAAGATGCCTGCTATTACTACCATCAACACTTTTTTCATACTCTTGCAATTTGTTTTTAGGTTTAAAAATTTTTCTACTTTTATAAAATCATTACAACAATAAGCATCATAATAATCATCCAAGATTAGAATTGCTTTTTTTCGAAATTGATCCTAAATACTTTCGTTTTAGTCTAAATTCGGGATTACTCATGATTAGAACCATTAACTTCTTAGCAGTAAAAATTCTACATTTTTATTTATTAACTTTGAACTATTAATTTTATTTGAAAGACTGATTTTAATCTATGATAATGATTGTAACAACTATAACAATTTATTTTTAGTGAAGAAAAAATTTATATAGTATTGAATGATAGTTAAAAATTGCAATTAAGGAGGTGGAATTATTAGAGTAGGAAAAATTTTAGTGATAGCTGTGATAGTGCTATTGGCTATAATGGGATCAGCGGCAGCACAAACACAGGGAGATATAGTTTTCGTCATTGACGAATCAGGTAGCATGGGCGACGATATAAACCTAGTGAAAAACAACACAGCATACATCTTCAATTATCTCCAAGGTCAAGGAGACTTTAAGGTAGGTTTAGTAGGATTTGGAGCCGGAGCTCCATATGATAATCCCCGTGTGGTCTGCCAGCTAACAGATGATAACACCACTTTTGAAAATTGCCTAGACCAACTTGATGTAACCGGTGGACACCAGCCAGGTTTTGATGCCATTGTTTTGGCAACAAATCAATCTGCCGTTGGATTAAGAGGCGTTGCTTCTTGTGTAATTCTGATTACAGATGAAGATGCGGATACTGGAAGTTATAGTAAAACAGATGCTGTCAACGCACTGGATTCTGTACCAGCTTATTTCATAGGCATATTTAATCCAGCTTTTGGCACAGCACAAGACGATTATGGAATTCCGAACGGTGTAGCAGGGTTAGTTGCTACAGGAGGAGCTCAAGTAGATCTGGATGATTTTGAACAGGATCCAAGTGGAACTCTACAGATAATACTGGCCAACTGTACGCAAGCCATACAAAATGTGACAACTCAATGTAATGATGGAATCGATAATGACGGAGACGGACTAATTGACTATCCAAACGATCCCGGATGTTCAAGTCCACAGGATAATGACGAATACAACCCGCCTTCAGTCCCAGAATTCCCACCAATTGCCATAGCTGCTCTCGGACTGCTGGGAGCGATAGTGCTGCTTAGAAGAAGGTAAATTTTCTAATTTAAACTTTCTAATTTTTTTTCTATTATTTTTTCTATTCAAACTAATCTTACCTCAAGTTAAGATATTAAACCCTCTTGTTCTGCATTTTTCTCGTTATTCATAATGCTGGCTAGTCTTGGTTAAAACATAAGTTATATATATTTTTTAAAAAGCTTAAGATGGTGGAAGGAAACGATCAGCCAGATGACCAGATCGATGAAGAAATTGAAAACATAATGTTCAAGGCAGCGATCATAGCTATGATCGCTGGCGTTATCGTCGCAGCGTATCTGATATGGCTAAACTCACAGGAGTCTTACTCAGCCCTTTACATCTATCCTGAAAGTTACTCCAATTATATCAACAAATCTGAACTACCAAAAGATGTTTTATTCACCTACGGAATAAAAAGTTACGAAACAAGTGACAAAATATACCATATAAGCATATTTCTCGGCAACAAACTCGTAAAATACAAAGAAGTTAAAATAAAAAGAGGTGAGACTTTCGAAGAGAATGAATCCGTTACTGTCTACCCCAACACAACTTTTCCTGTAAAAGTAAAGATAGTTGCAGAGGTAAATGGAGTCACATACGAGGTCCACTTCTGGTTAAAAGAGATGCCTCACTAGTTGCTTTCTTTGGCTTTCTCTTCCTAAGCTCGCTTATTCTCGCTTATTCATTCTCACTCCAAGCACTATAAGAATAACAGACGGTAAAAATAACGAAAAAATGCCTGCGTATGCTTTGACACCATACTCCTCAACCCACACCTCTCCCATGCTCCTCTGCCTTTTGATCTCTGTATACATCAGGCTCATCACGTCTTTTGTAAACTCCTCCATGACAGAGTAGGTTGAATCGTAGTCTTTTTTTACGGGAGAAGTCAGTCTAATCATCGTTACCCCCTGCCCTCCCTTGAAAATGAACCAGTAAAGTACAACGAGTTTCTTTTCAGGATCTTTTTTCCCCTCAAGATCTAGCCTGTTAACATATATTTTATCAAAAATAACTGCCGAACTACGCTCCATTGGAATTTCCTCAACGGTCTCATTGACAATGTTCCACCGGTTTCCATAGCAGACCTTTGGATTATGGAAGCTTTTCCTCTTATCGCTATTAATAATATCCATCCATACCAAATTCGAATTTTTGGAGTATGCTCTGCTGAGTATAATATCTGCCTCAAGAGCCTCGTAAACCCTTTTAGGATATCTAAAATCAATCCCTTTCCATCCTTCAATCCTCTTTGGAAACTTTGCAATTTCGGTAGCGTTGTTAAAGTTGTATGCAGTTCGTCCGATCAATCTGTGATCAGTCTTGTGAAAGGCTGTGTCAATTACCGTATAATCTGCTAGGCTCTCTGGAGCGAGCACAACAATGAACGCAGAAGAAAGTAAAAGCAGTCCGAGGAGTATCAGGAATGTTGCCTTGATATCAGCCAGTGCATACACCTCCTGCTCAACATTAACATGATTACTGCGATTATAAAAAGAGTTAGGTCAGATGCGTAATGGAAGAAACCCAGGGCAACATCCTTTCCATAAATTCCTGCCATAACGATTATGGACGAAATTCTGAGAATGTTAGCGACTAAAGCGAGGGGGATGGTTAGAACTACTAAGATGGCTTTCAACCATAACTTCTCGTTGATGAGATATCCATACAAGGTTCCAACAGTAAGCAAGGAAACTATTGCCCTTATTCCACTGCATGGAGCTCCTACAATGAAATTACAGCTTTTAAGCTGAATTTCTGCACCGATATTGGTTGCTTTAATTCCGAGAAAATTAACAAATGCTGTTGTTGCCTGAGCCGAAAGAACTTCAAGAACGTTTGTAATATCGTAAATAGGGAAAGGAATTGCAAGTAAAATGAAAAAGATTGGAAATGCGAGCTTTTTTGCCGAATTATATCCATAAAACGTCGTTGTAATACCAAAAATTGCCGTCAATAAAGATACTGCTGAAAGAAACTCAATCTCCCAGAAGGAGGCTAAAACATGAATGAAAAGTGAAATAGCGATTATGTAAATCCCGAAAATGTCAATATAAGGACTAACTTCTTTTTCTCTAGCAATTCTATAACCGAGATAAACAGACACTGCTAAAACAATAAACCCGTGAGAATAATAGCTATTGTATATCCACGAACCGGTGAGCCAGAGCAATGTTTGAGAGTACACAAGGATGAGCATTGCAAGGGAAAGTATCATGGCAATTACTCTGTTCATAAATATCAGACATCTAATCTCGATTTTTAAGATTATCGATTCAATGAATATTTAACCTTATATTTAAAAACAATAGTTATTATTTTTAACTTTACGATAATTAAAATTCTAAAAAAAAGAAAATTTTAAATATCTCAGATATTTCTTGGCAGACATGAGGTTGGAGTTGGTGTTGCCACTTTTTCTGGTTTTATCAATTCTTTCTATAAGTGTCGCAAGCGCAGAATCCATAAAATGGCACTTCACAGATTCTGATGCAGGAAATAATTTAAATGGAAAACTTATGACGGTAAATCAGGGAAGCGGAGGTACAATTGTTCTTCACAAAGGAGAATCTGCATGGTGGTTCAGCGAACCCGCTAAGGATGACAAAGTCTACTACGGAAAGTGGAAAGTCGTTTACCATGCAGAAACTAACTCAGAAAGCAGTCACCGAATATACGTTAGGCTTTATAAAGTGAAAGCTGGTGTTCCTTACTTAATTTCTGAAAAATATAATAAACTCAAAAAGAGTAATGGCTTAACTATGAAAAACAGGGACTTGGGAGAGTACTACATTCCACTCAATCAATCAGAAAGGATCGCTGTCGAAATTCAGTGGTCCAATAGTGCAGAAAGCGGAGAGAATTTGACTCTCTATTTTAACCAAAACTATGAAAGCTACCTCCAGTTAGACCTAGAGTCTCCAAATCCACCTGTACCTGAGCTGTCAACGGCAGCACTTGTCATATGCGGAATTCTTGTGTTAGTTTTGCTAATCACATTTTAGGAATTTAAATACTTTTTTATACATTGTATGTTAAAAATTTTTCAGTAACAAAATGGAAAATCACCATAATCTTATTTGGAGGTTTTGGATGAGAGAAGGGAAAACAACTTCGGTCTTCGCCGGTATATTCCTCCTTTTAATTTTGGCGGAGATTACAACAACTGTTGAAAAGACAGCCGGTTTGTTTCTATATTTTGTTGCATTGTTCATATCAATTTTGTATGTTTCACTCGTTAGGAGGGATATGTATATTGTTTCATTAACTCTCCCCCCTCTCCTCAGAATTCTCGATCTTTCTATGCCTATCTTTTTCCCATACACAATCTACTTGTTCCCTTTTGTTTACCTTCCCTTGTTTCCGTCGGTTTACATGGCTGCGAAAGCTTTGGATTTAAATGTCGAGGATCTTGGCTTTACTCTTAAAGCATGGTACCTCCTTTTGCCTGCTGGCCTCTTAATTGGCTATCTCCTCTCTTATCCGGAATACATGATCCTTCATCCAAATGCATTAGTTCCTGATTTTACTCTTAAAAGCTTTGTAACTCTTTTTATAGTGATGTACGTGTTTGTGGCCTTTGTAGAGGAACTCATCTTCAGATCAGTTTTACAGTCAAGCCTAGAAAGGGAATTTGGTTTGAAAAAAGGTCTGTTTTTGGCAAGTATACTGTTCGCAGTAATGCACGCTGGTTTTGGATTTGGTGAAATAAGCTATGCTTTCCTAACTGGACTACTCATCGGTTTTTTATTCCAAAAAACCAAAAGCTTACCTCTTGCAGTGATGATTCATGGCACAATAAATGTAATGGTTTTCGGTTTATTTCATGTTGAAACGATGGCCAACTTTTTCTCCCTTAAGGATATAACACTTCCATGGTTTTGAAAATGACTATCGCAAAAAACATAATCAACATAGAGACTATTTGAATATCAAAGCTGTGTTCTACTTTCTCGTTATAATATTTAGAGGCTGAAATGATCTCTTTTGTTGAAAGGAGTAGAATAAGAAATATAGTTGAAAGCACGGCTTCTTCAGGCAAACCGATAGAGGTGATAGCAGGGAGTCCATTTTCACCAAATAGAATATTGGCCAAAGTAAGCATTCATCTCATTTCTAATGTCAGAAATATTTAAATTTTTTCCTTTCATATATATGCTAATTATAATGAGAATATTATGAGGGGGTTTTGCCTCTTTTACTCCCTTCAACCTTTTTCGAGAGATTAGAATAAAAATTGTGCCTGTTGCAGCAAAGTTCTGTATAAGATGGTAAGCATTTTTTGATAAGTTTTTTATGAATCTTGGGTTCTATGATTAGTATCAGACTCAAAAATTCCAAGGAAAAACTAGGTTTTTGAAGGATTACTAAAGGATTACTATAAAGTTTTTATATTTAGTGTATATTGCAATAATATGATCGCCGAAATAATTCACGCATTCAGAGTCATCTTTGGATTGTTTTTTCTCTTCTTTGTTCCGGGTTTTGCCTTCACGCTTGCCCTCTTTCCAAAAAAAGATGAGATAACTCTTATTGAAAGGCTAGGTTTTGCAGGAGTGCTGAGTATTGTGATTGATATCCTAGTAACACTCTTCATAGACCTAGTTTTGCACATCCCAACCACAGCTTGGAATATCTTTATCTCTTTGCTTTACTTTACTGAAATTTGCCTAGCCATATGGGTTTTCGAGATATACCTCATGGGTAAGATCAGCCGTAAAATTCAAGCTATGCGAAGGTAAATTGTTGGCCATTGGGTAGGCTCTCCTATCACTTCAGAACTTCCAGAATCTTCTTCGCAACAATGATAAGGAAAACAAAAAGGAGGAAGAAGATAGCAGGTTTCAGAACCTGCTTCGCTTCTGGTTTGATAAAACTTCCTGCAACTTCCGCGATAACCAGAAGGCCGATAAGCAAAAGTGTTACGTAGATGTCGATCGATGGTACGATGACCGACGTTATAATCGCCCATAGAGCTAGGGTTAAGATGATTGTGTCGTCTACATCCATCTCTTAATGCCCCCTATTTTTCTCGCGGAGATCTCTACAATTCCGTTCTTGTATTGGAGATCCTCAACTAGTACGAGTTCCTGTAATGCTTTTGCTATGGATAATAGGACTGAGCTGCAAATTGGGCAGGCAATTTGTTTGCATACAAACGAGCATGACTGCCTTACACCATGGAGCCGGATCTTGAGTGCACCTTCATTCTCTTCAACTTCAACTGATTTTACCAAACCAAGAGTCCTTAAAACCGATGATGCAGTATCTACCACCCCTATCCCAGCACTTTCAAAATCCATCTCAGAGTAATTTTCATACATCTCCATCAGTTCCTTGCCGAGAGGTATCAAAAGCAATCCCATCTCCTTCTCTCTGCCCACATCGGTGATAAACACTGTATTCTCATCAAATCTAGCGAGATCGATCTCAAAATCGTCATGTAGCGGAACGAAAACTCCTCCTTTCGGGAGGTTTCCGTATGGGGGGATGTACACTGATTTTTCTTTCAGCTCCAGTGATGTTGCGAATGAAGTTACAAGATCCGCGTAGGGTTCGACAACCGCTTTGAATGCGTCGTATTTAACATGATCCACACTTGAAAACGACAGAACGACTATTCCTAAAAAAACACCACCTATCCCGGCATTTATGAGGTTTTGGTTAGCATCTATGGCTCCTTTAAACGTGAATATTGAACCGAGTAAAATTAAAAGAATTCCGGCCAGGTGTTTATTTTCCATTGAGGAAACATTTTATTAAAGTTTTAAAACCATTTGGTTTTGATGGAATTAATGAAACTAATTCTCCTAATTCTCATCCTTTTGACCCTCATTCATCCAGCATATGGTCTTGACGAGGTGAGACACGAAATCTATTCTAAAGCTGGTTCAAGCGATGAGGGAATTTACATCTACTTTTCTGATATAATTAAAAACGCCGAGAAGGTTTTGACAAGATTTCTTGAGGAGGACAAAAACACACCGAAATTAGGAATCTCTCTAAATAGTAGATTAAAACTCATAGAAGGCGAAATCAGATTTTATGAATACAGGGGGGTAAAAACCAACGCTTCATGGGTTGTTGAGCCCTTCGTCACTCTTTCGGATGGAATTAGAAAATTAAGCCATTTTCAATCCGTTTTCATGGATAGTATCGAAGAGCTCAACCTGAACGAAAACGACAGCCTTGCCTATACAAATGCCAGAACAGCCGTGTTGAACATGAAATTAGCTGCGGATGAATTGAACGACTCCATAACCGAGATCGATAGAATGAAATTGAAAAATGAGACATCCTATCTCCATTTCAGAACTGAAAAGCTGAAATCTCTTCTTGAAAACGTTTATGATCTGATTGACCATTACGAAGACCAGCTTTCGGAGTTTGAAACTAATGAAACTGGACAAAGCTTCATAGTTACAATATCAGATAAAAATCCGATCCTCTATCAGGAGGTGAAAATATACATCTACGCCAAAAATGTAACCCCTCTCTCGTTGTTTATAGATGAAAAAGAGTATACATTAAAAGGAAATACGGTAAAATACAGGTTCGAAGAGACAGGAGAACATAGGATATATGCCTCGGGGCTGGCAGATGGGAGAACTGTAAAATCCAATGTTTTATACGTACATGTTACCAAGATACCGACCTACATAATCCTGTCTTCTGAATCTGCAGCTTATCTGAATGAAGACGTTGAGGTAGAGGGATTCTTACTGGATTACTATGGCAATCCCGTTCAGGGAGCAGTAGATGTCAAAATCGACGGCAATAGTACGAGGCTATCAGTCAAAGGTTTTTTCAGTTTTAATGTAACAAAAGCCCGTGAGGGATTTCTTAACGTTTCAGCCCTCTATTCGGGCAACGAAACCCATGAAGGTTGCAATGCAAGTATATCCATTTTCTTTTCAAGATTCCTGGTCTCGCTTGTTATTCAGCCAGATAAAAAGCAGGTAAATGCTAATGAGGCCGTAAACTTTAAAGGTTACATAGACGTTCCTTATAACACGACGATTCAAATTTTTGTCAACTCATCCGTTGTGAAAGAGCTCAATGTGAGTCAAAACTTTAATTTTACCCTGTTTTTTAAGAGTTATGGTACATACAACGTTTATGCCTACTTTCAAGGAAATGAACTTTACAAACCTGCAAAATCGAATACGGCGAAAATAGTAATATCTGGAACTCACAACTACTGGATACTTGCAATACTATCTGGATTGGTGGTCATATCTACCCTATATTTCTCTAAAAGGAAAAGGCAGGTTGAAAAAGTAAAATCAGACGCTTCAAATATACATCCTAGGGATGTAGAATTGGAGAAGGTCGAAAAGAAGGTGAACATCCAAGAGGTAAGTAAAAGTCCAAGCGACGCGTATAACGACCTCTTTATAGAGATTGTGAATAAATACAAGAACAAATACAAGCTTAGCAAGAGTACAACTCCAAGGGAGTTGTTGAAACTCCTTAAGAAGGAGTCATTTGCTGAAAAACTGAAAATAGTTACGGAACTTCACGAAAAAAACGTTTATGGTGGTGTAAAGCTGAGTGACAAAGAACTGGAAATCTACATTAAGCTGATTGCAGAACTCTTACGGCAAATGAGGGGGTAAAATGAGGGCAATCTATGGTTTTCTGGCGTTTGTTCTAATTTTAAACCTAATCCTTCCTACAGCCATACCTGTGATAAAAACCTCTGCAGAGTTTAGCATTTTCAACACGAAATGGAATGGCTGTTCAGAGTTTGCAAAACTTATAGCCGAGAAGGGAGGGTTGATTCCAGTTATGTATCCCCTCAACACCATAAAACTTGACAAAACCGAAGGAACTCTTGTTGTAGTAGGCCCTGACATAGACTTCTCCTCCTTGGAAGTTGAAGAGGTAAAGAAGTTCCTTGAATATGGCGGGACACTTTTCATATCCGATGACTTTGGTACAGCCAACACTTTGCTTGAAAAACTTGGGATCGATGTTAAATTTTCAGATAAACCTTTAAAAGATGTATTTTACAGCAAGAAATCGGAATTTCCTGTGGTTGTCAGGATAACAGATCCAAAACTTGCTGTTGGTGTTAAAAACATAACCCTTAACATCCCGTCGACCATAACTGCTGTAGATGGAGAAGTGTTCTCCAGCAAAGTCAGTATTGTCGGCGGCAAGATGGGGTCGTATCCTATTCTCACAGAAATTAAGTACGGGAAGGGGAGGATAGTCTTACTATCAGATCCGAGTATTCTCATAAATGAAATGATGGTGAAAAACAGGAAATTCGTTGAAAATCTCGTAAATTATTTGGATGAACCTTTCTACTTTGATGAAGCCCATCACACAGATTTTAACCCATACTCAATTTCGACCGTTTACATCCATAAAGAGCTTGATCGTGAGAGGGCCTTTGAGATTTTTGTTGCAATCGCCGCTTTAGCCGTTTTTGTAGAGGGGGGTATTTTGAGCTGTATTTTGAACAGATTCAAATGGCTTTTGAGAAGATTTAGAAGAAAGGAAAGTTTATTTAAGGATTTGCCCGAGTGGGTTGATGTAAGAGTTCTTGAAAGAATGATCAGAGAAATGAAGACGGGATCGAAAATCGGTGGGAGACATGGAAGGCAATGAATTTATGGAAAAATTGGTTGGAGAGTTCAGCAAAGCTGTGGTTGGAAAAGAAGATGTAGTTAGATTGCTCACGGTGGCTCTACTCTCTAAGGGACATGTTTTGCTCGAAGGCGTACCTGGGGTAGCTAAAACGACAATTGCCAAATCTTTTGCGAATTCAATAGGACTATCATTCTCTAGAATTCAGCTAACTCCCGATCTGATGCCAGCGGACATCCTGGGGGGGACTTACTACAATCAGAGAACCTCTGAATTTCAAATAAAAAAAGGGCCCATCTTTGCGAATGTGGTTTTGGCTGACGAGATAAATCGAGCAACACCAAAAACCCAGTCGGCATTGCTTGAGGCGATGCAGGAGCATCAGGTTACGATTGAGGGTAATTCATTCCACTTGCCAGAACCTTTCTTCGTAATAGCTACGATGAATCCAGTCGAGCATGAAGGAGTTTACAGCCTTCCCGAGGCACAGCTGGACCGATTTATGATGAAAATTCAAATTGGATATCCTAACAGGGACGAGGAATTGTTGTTCTTGAAGAGAAAGGAGAGAGGTGAATTCAACTCAGTGGATAAAGTGGTTAGTCCTGACATAGTGTCATACCTAATTTCGAAGGTGAGCAGGGTTAGGGTGAGTGAGCCGGTTCTGAACTACATTTATGAGATAGCGCTGAGGACGAGGTTTGATGAAAGACTGCTATTGGGTGCGAGTCCAAGAGCATCCGAGCATCTACTTTTTTCATCAAAGGCTTTGGCATTTTTGATGGGGAGGGAGTACGTTATACCAGATGATGTAAAAGAGCTCGTAATACCGGTTTTGAGCCATAGACTAAAAGTAAAAGCAGAGTATGAATTGGATGGATTGAAGGTGGAGGATATTGTTGGAGAAATCGTCGAGGAGGTTGAGGTTCCCAAATGAAAAGGGAGGAAGTACTAGTAATTCTTATTCTTCTTCTCTTCATTCAGGGTTACCTTTTCAGGAACGTTTTTCCTGCGATACTTGCTTTCTCTCTGGTTCTCTACCTGCTATACCTCCGCTCTGAATTCTCTCCGGATATCGAGGCTGAATGGGGGATTGAGAGGAAGTTGACTGAGGGGGTGAAAACTAAATCAAGAGTTACAGTAAAGAATGGAACCCCAAAGAAGCTCTGGATAAGAATTCTTCATGATTCCCTACCACCAGGATTCAAAGCAGAATCTCCACAATTTATACTGGAGAAGAGAGAGAGAAAAGAAATTGATTTTTTTATAGTCCCTGTAAAAGGTGTTTACAGGCTAAAGGCAAAAATAAGGGCAATCGACTTGCGTGGCCTTTATTTTACAGATTTTTATATTGATTTAGCGGAAATTGAGGTTTATCCTTCCCTAGATAAAATTAAGGATGAGGTGAGGGATGATGAGGGTATTAGGCTCGTGACCGGGTTAAAAAGGGCTTTAACCGGTCTTCATACACAGGATCTGCATTCGTTGAGGAAGTTTCAGGTTGGAGACGATACGAGACACGTTGAGTGGAAGGCGACTGCGAGACTTGGTGAGCTGATCGTAAAGGATTTTATTAAAGAAACGGAAAGTGAAGTTTACCTCATTTTAGATGCTGGAAAAGAGATGAGAAAGGGCATAAAAAACTCAAAAATTGATTATGCTGCTACGCTAACTATCCACCTCGCATACCTGCTTAAAGAGTACAGACTTGGCCTAATAGTTTACGATGATTATGGCGTTAAAAGTAGGGTAGAGCCGTCAAAAGGTCCTGAACAGATTGAAAAGATTGTAAAATCTTTGAATCTAACTCCAATACAGGCTGAAATCATTGGTGTGAAGCTTCCAGAGACAAAGTTTGACGTGTCACGGGAGGCAAAAACTTTTCTGAGGAAAATTATTCCTATGATAAAGGGTAGAAAAAGCTTTTTAACTGGTTTGGCGGAAGCTATTGCCAGATTACCTAGCTCAGCATTTCTAATCTTCATATTGGACGTCACCACTCATACGAACGAACTGATCAGACACTTTTCCAACCTACGAAAAAGGCACAAGATTCTCCTCTTAAGCCCAAATCCTATACTTTTCTACGATGAATCTAAACTGGATAAGGATAAACTACTGTGGCTCTATGAGAGGTATCTGGAAAGAGAGGAGTTGATAAAGAAGTTTAACAGAATAGTTCCCACATTGGATTTGGGACCCTCCGACCTCTCAGAAGTAATAAAAGAGGCGTTAAAATGATTTCTATTATTGCTGCTTTCATAGGTGGAATCGTAACAGGGACATACACACCCCTTTTCTCCCCTGTATTCTATTTACTCAGATCAAAGAAAGGCTTCTTCTTAATTTCATTCTCTGCCTACTGTATATCCCTTGGTTATGAAGTTGAGTTAGGTAACCTATACGATACAGATTTGCTCTTAGTTTTTGCGATTGTGCTTCCAACTATTTTATTGCTTGATGCAGGTTTGAAAGGAGAGAGGTGGACATCAATCAGAAAATGGGGGCCAGTCAGTTATCTTTCAATTTCACTAATTATCGGAAGTTTGCTTATTAAAGAACTTTTCATCATCGGTGTACTACTTGCCTTTCTTTATAATTTCTCAGAAGATAACCCCAGAAAAGGATCGATTACAACATTGGTTGGCATTTCCTTACTCATTGCTGGACTTTTCGCAGTAAGAAGCATTTTAAATTTACCAGGCAGTGCACCATCTCAAGTGACTTTCATCTCCGCGGTGAGCATCCTCCTAACATTAATTTTCTGGAAAAGTATCCAAAAGGTCAAAATTTTCTTTTAAAATTTTTAAACAAAAGAGATTTTCCTAAAAGATCCTCAATTTAGATTTTAAATCTAGAAAAACTTTGAAATAAATCTAGAAAAAAACTATAGAAACAGAAAAGTTTATAACTGTTATTCGCGTAAATGAAACGGTGATTTTGTATGCAGGGGGCAAAAAAGATCTTCTTTCTAATGCTCTTCATTCTGCTAATAATCACGCCTGCTTCTGCTTCTAAGCTCGTAAAGGTAGAAGTCTTTAATACTACCCACTACGAGAGTCTTACAGTGCTAGAAGGAAATTGGATTAAACTCGAAGGCGGAAGCAAATTCGTGATTCCCGATATAACCATGGTCTACAACGGGATTAACCACACCCAGTATAAAAAAGATGGTAGAACTGTGAGGATAACCACCTTTGGTATTAAAGAAAATCAGGATTACTCCTTAAATTATCCCTTTACAATCCATTCTATGTATTATCCCAGCGATTCTATAACACTCAATATAACCGGAAATGACTTAGATGGCGAAGAAGTTTATCTTTATGTGGTTAAAACCTATCCCACAGAAGTGAGGGATGCGCTGGCTTCAGCCGTTGATGGGGACGTTCAATCCCTGAGAAATCTGTTGAATTCAGCAATTATTAACGAATCTAAAACTGGTGATCTTAGTTTTAATTTCAATCTGGGTTCGGGCGACTATGTGGCTATTGCACTTCTAAACAAGTCTTCTGAGAATAACATCACCTTTGTTGCTGCTACAGCTTTTGAAGTTCTTGAACATCGCTCAAGTTTGGATGTTACCAATGTCACCAGAACAGACAAAAGTGAAGTATACTACGTAAATGGTAATTTTACGATTATCGGCGGTAGCAATACTGCAAAATACACATATATAGCTGCTTTGATAAGTAAAAGTGCTTATTCAGTTGAGTTTAGACTGGAAAGTGGTGGAACAAAAGCCACGACGAATTTGAAGGCAAACAATGCGGTTCTCGTAAAATCTTTTAAAATTGGCGGAGCTGGTTTGAATAAGGTGAATTCAACCACAGTATATAATTGGATTAACGATACATTCCCACAGGGATTTGTTTCACTAAGTAAATGCACAAAAACTGGCAATACAACTGAAATATCTTTGCCAGTGGTAGATTTCGAAGATGGAGAGTACTACCTGAACGTGGCAGCATGGAACGTGAGCAATTCTTCACAAAGAATGGTGGCCTTCTCACAAGCCATAGTAAAAATTACAACCATAAAGCCAACTCCAACACCCACGCCTACACCGGCCCCGGCCCCCAGTGGTGGTATTGGTGGAGGGGGCGGTGGCCCTCCAATCCTTACCGCTCCATTTTACAATGCATTTGCAATCTCCAAGTACCTGCCTAAGCCAGATTGGCTGGAGCTAAAGGTTCCAGAAAATTACGCTGAGCTAACGAATCTGCTGACCTTCCTTTTGAAATTTGGAAAGAATGTCTATGTTGACTGTAGATTTTCGAAGGTGGTAACGACTCCAGAAAGCATTCCAATGCCGGATATAGATCTATACCAACTTAACGAAATAGTTCTTGTAAAATTCGGTACTAGGGAGAAGATACATCCAGAAGAGGCTTTTATCCGATTCAGAGTTGACAGATCTTGGGTTGATAGCAGAGGTTACGATCCACACAATGTTGTTATGCTAAGGTGGAATGGGGAGAAGTGGGTTGAATTGGAAACCGTTTATGAGAGAGGTGACGAGAACTACTACTACTTCCAGGCATATACCCAAAACTTCAGTCTTTTTGCTATAGGTGTCAAGATTAAGGCTCAACCTCCAACACCCACGCTAACACCAACCCCAGCTCCAACGCCAACACCAACGCAAACTCCAACACCCAAGCCGACCCCAACTGCTACACCTAAGCCGACACCAACGCTAACGCCAACACCGAAACCATGGGGAACGTTCGAGTCAGTAATCACGATTGTAGTTGCTGTAATTGGATTAATACTGATCTTCCTAGCATACAGGAGGATTAAATGGTAAAAACCAGATTAATCCTCCTATTTTTCATTTTAATCGCCCTAAATTGTAAACTCATCCATGCAGAGGTTATAGATTTTAGCATATCGCCCGAAAAACCAGTAAAGGGGGATTTAGTCGAGATATACGGCAAAACCAACCCTAATGAAGAGGTCAAAGTGGAGATACAGTTTGAGAAAATTATAGCAGTTGAAAACGGACGATATTCGTTCTCCATTAGTGGATTGAAGATTCCTGAAGGAAAAAATAGGTTTACCGTAACAGCCCATCCTTGTGATAACCTTAAGGTTAGCGTCAAGCTACTGTTCAATTTGATTTGGATTACCTTAGGCTCGGAGGCTGAAAATCATACTGCCACAGTTTCTCAAGCCAATGTTCCAGCAGGAACTTATGATATCCTCATACATGGAAAATCAAAGCAAGAGTCTGTAAAACTCAAAATTACAGCAATTGGATATATCAAAGCAGACGAAAAAGGTGATTTCAGCTACACATATGATACTACTCCTATGCCAAGTGGTGACTTCATCGTGGAGATAGGAGGTAAAAGGAAGATTATCAAGCTAGAATCAGCTCCTGCTATATACACCACACCTACCGCACCAACAACCACACCTCCTCCACCGAAATCCAATTCCAAAACTAAAACAAGTTCAGAAGACAAAACTCAACCATCCGCTACACCAACTCCAGTTCCAACACCCATCCCAACTCAAATTCCGGCCCCTACACCACACCCCACTGCGATCCCTACACCAACTCCAATTCCCTCAACAAACCCCAAAGTAACTTCAGAGGAAGGTTTAACTACGAAAAATGAATCAATGTCGGTGGAAAAACCTCTCCCGGAATTTCCAAAGCAGAATTCTTCGGAAAGTTGGAGCTCAAATCCTTATGCCAACAATTCCACAGAGGGTTTCGAATTAATATTCGGATTACTGGCTTTACTCTTAGTTTTCTGGATAAAAACACAAAGAAAATGAAATAAGAACGAAAGAATGAAATCCAATTGATTTTTTACGTCATCCTACAGTAACGACAATATCAACTTTGAAATCTCCTGCATTTCCTGTTTTTAAGAATACGTATAGCTTGTCAGCCGTTATGGTTGAATCTCCTACTATTTCCGCCTTGTTGTCGTTGTTGCCTATTATCACAACTTGGGTTGGATCGCTTGCATCAGGTATGGTGTCATCATCCAAGTAGATCTCAGTATTCTGAGGCAAAAGTTTGTTACTCCCCAGCGATATTTGAATCGTTTGCGTGCCGTTTACCATCAGAAAAGGAATTATGCCCTGGGCATTCTCTCCTTCAGGGATTGTTCCCATACCATTTGAAGTAAGATAGTAGTAATCCTCGGAAGGCAAGATATTGCCAAACATCATAGGGTTTATCTCTATTTCTGTAGAGCCAACATCTCCATAAAAGGCTGAATGGTTTATCCTTACTGTGAGGCTTTTCACATCCTCTACATTACCATTTACATCCACAGAATAAAACCAAATGGTTGTCTCGCCTTCCTTGTCTACTGTGATACTAAAAGGTTCATCGCCTTCTACTTTCGTCCATGGGCCATTTTGAGTGAAAGAATAATTAGTATAAGCAACCCCAATATCGTCGCTACGAAAAAAGGTTATGGTGGCAGTTTGGTTTATCCAGCCCTCTTCACTGGGTGTTGGTGTTATAGTATAGGTGGTTGTTGGCGATGTTATGTCCCTTGCTGAAGGGGCACCACTACCTAGTATCTCATAAGTGGTTGGAGAGTCACAATAAAATATAAGCCATATATGATTGCTATCGACTATTCCCCAATTATTGTAACTGACACCATTTCTTTTAACACTAACAACGTTAGAATTTTCAACCCAGACGGTTATATTATAACTTCCCTTAAAGTTTGCCTCCAAGATTATTTCATTACCGGAATAGTTAACAGCCAAGTGAGGTATCTTTTCAGTAGAGAAAACCAGTCTGTCAGTCGAATAATCAAATCTGGTAGCATTTCTTACAAAAAACTCTTTTAAGGCTCCAGAATTAGTTCTGATAAAAGCATACTCCGCATCCGTCGAAAATAAGGAATGTACAATATTGCTTCCTGCCGCAATGTAATCATCATAACTCCCAGATTTAACATGAACGATCGTATAATCATCGGTTGTTATTTCACCAAAGCTTGGTGGTTGTTCTTTATCTGGATATACTGTGTAAAGTACCGAAATCCTATTTAAATGGTCCGATTCACTTGTTCTGAAATAAACCAGCGGACAAAATACCTCCGAGGCGAGATCGTAACCGGCAATTCGCGTGATATATTTCGTAACAAGCAATTCAGATTTGGGAGACGAAAATAAATACATCTCAACAGTTTTACCGTATGGGTTTACAGTTCTCCACTTGATTAGACCTGTATTCACCCCGGTATCGATTTCGGTATTGTAGGGCATAGACAGCCAGTTGTATATGCTGTTGTTTAGATACAAAATTCCATTTACATGACCCACCTGATCCTCGGTAATTCCTGTTGAAGGAGTAATATTCAGGCTGTCGAGCCTGAATAAATTTCTAAACACCCACGTCTCATAACTTTTTGCAATATCCAGTACGGCAAAGTAGTTTCCAGGATGAAGGATAACCCTCGTATACTTGATCGGAGAAGATAAAGATTCCGAAACCATTTCAGAGTCGCCTACTACATTCTTAATCGTTGCATTAGCCTCGATCAGAGTAATCCAATTCGTTTGAAGTTTCGTTTGCAGATAGGATGGAGTAACTAATTTTCCAGCAATACCTTTGAATATGCCTCTGGCAGTGGTATTGCCTACCGAAGAAATTTTATAAAATGGTTTTCTCGGATTTTCAATCAACAGAACATTATGTCCGAATTCTCTCATACCATATGGCCTGTCCAAAATGTGTTTAACCTCTCCTCCGTCAGAAACCAACAAATCTCCCCGGGAGTAATATTCAAAGCTTAATTGATCATGATGTGCCATATTTCTATTGCTCGGAAATACGTAATTCCATACAATCAGGCTTAACCAGTCGCTGTCTACATTCCAGTTACCTCTTATCACCTGATAAAAAGAGTCTGGATCGATGTGCGAGACCCACTTCGGATTATTTCTGGGAACACCACTATAATCTCGATAAACAAGATACAGTAACCAAGGCTCTCCAAAGTAACTTCGACTGTATGGCAAAGTAACCGAATTTTCAAGGGAGTCGAGATAAGTTAACATATACGATAGGTTCTCTGAATCTAGTAAATTCAACACGTATTTTGGGTAATAATACTTGACATTCCCGTCCGTACAGTAATTATTTTGATACCGATTTGGAAGAGTTTCCCAGAGAACACTCGTGTATATGTCCTTAACCAGAGGATACTTGTCAAGAGGATTAATTCCAAAGAAATGATTATAAACCTGTAACCATGCAGACAGGATGCTTATCTCATACATAATATAACTACCGAGCGCATGTTTTCCCGCACTGTCAAATCCAAGTTCAAGCAAAGATTTGTTGTAGTTATGAAAAGTGTCGTTTACAAAAAGATCATACGTTCCAACAGTTATCCAATCATGGGGGGTCGAGTTCAAAGAGGTATTAGTGTAATCATACAAAACACACCCCACAACACCCAGGGCAGGGTATGCCCTCCCATGAAAATCATCAAATGCAATGTAGCTCGGCCCATTATAATCTAGTTCAGCATACAGTCTATCCGCAAGTTTAGCCAATTTATTTCTGATAATTGTATCTTCCGTAGTGTTAAGGTAGGGCTGAACCCAGTCATATGCAAAAGCATAATTAAATGCACCATACGCCAAGTCGTAGTTATAAACAACTTTGTCGTTGTCCATTTCTAAGAGCGCTTCTTTTGCCTTTTCAGCATAAGTTGTGTTTTTTGTTATCTGGTATGACAAAGCGAGATATTTAGCATAGTTTGACTGGTCCGTCATTCTCCAATTTGGGTCTGAAAAATTTTTTGTCAATCCAATGTTGCCCAAATAAGTAATCTGAGCTTCCCAGATCGACCAAGGTACCTCATTTCTGTGCTGGTAGCCAAATACCTCCGTAATGTTGTTAAAAATCAACGAAGGGTGCTCTATAGCAGAAGCAGATCCAATAGTTAGACTTATGAGCGTCACAATTACAGATGTAAATATAATAAATCTCTTAATCATTACTCGGGGGTGTAACCAACACACTATATAATCTTTCTCTAATAAAACGTGATGATACACGGACAGTTGAACCACAACAAAAAGTTGAACTGAGACTGGTGGACATACAGACATATATGAGCAGCAACACTTAAAATATGACCCCACTTACGCGTTGTTACTTCCACTAAATTCTTTTCTCCCAAAAGAAAAAAGTAAAAGATTCTACAATGTGACCTACCATGAAAACTGAAGCTTGAGGATTTATGCCGAGTTGCCCAGTCAAAAAAAGCTGACCCGATACAGTCGATACAAAACCTACCAACGATCTGGATTAATTTCATTCGATTACTCAGTAACCACACCGATATAATTGATACAACTGCAAAATAAAAATTACATGCCCCACCAGATCAAACATATGCGGATCGCTTTCTAATTCTTGTTGTTCCTGTCTTCATCTACCTGCCGCGATCGGGAATATGTAAAACGTACCCCATACAATCAGCTTTCGAAGATTACTTGAACCTATTTGTAATTTTTACACCCAACAGATCATATCTCCTAAAGATTGCTTTCCCGCTCACTCGCTTACACGTTTATCTATTCTGTGATTGGGGGCAAATTAAGTGAGTTAAATAAATAATCAGATGGAAGTAAAACCAGTCATACACGAGCAGTCATAAATGGACAAAATATAATAAACATTAGTCCCACATTCCAAACGTGAATAGTCCAAAGAGCTTGATATCTCCGTACCTGAACATGATAAAAAATCGAAAAAAACATGAAACTATTATGTATCTTCTGATAATTTTTTTTGTTATTGTTGTATACACGATCCCAACCTTTTTTTACGGTTTTCCATATGGTACAGATTCATACACCCACCTATTCTACACCAAAGTGATGTCAAAATCCGACTCATTATCGAGCTTTTATGAATTATGCTATGAAAAAAATTACCTGAGGTCCAATTATCCTTTTGGCTTGTGGATGTTCGGATCTATATTCCTCAAAATTACCGAGGCCAGCATTCTGGAACTCGCATTGGTGTTGCCTCTGATAAATCTGATAATTTTGATTTTCGTGTACTACACATACTCAAAAATTTTCGGATTAAAACCCAGCGAATCTGTTTTATCGATTATACTCCTGCTATCAATTCCTCTGATATCAATTGGTATCCTGGGATTTGAGACCGATGTTTTTGTTACACCCATTCTAATACTAATTTTATATCTAGCATATGTGGACACAGATAAATGGATCAAAATACGCTGGAGACGATTTATGCTGATCTCCCTCCTAATATTTTGCCTTTCTATCTCGCATACAGGCACTTATCTGTTTTTGTTATTTTTTGCAATAAGCTATTTTATGATATACGGTCTAATACGGGGCAGATATCACACAAATACATACACAGTAATAGCTCTGTTGGTTATCATCTATATCTGGAGTATGCGTATATTCCCTCACGTACACCCGCAGTACGTAGACAAAGGTAGAATTTTAATTTCCATATCAGGAGCCATCCTATCCCTTCTACCCGACAATTTATTGTTATTAATAAAAAGTCCATACTTACCACCATTCGGAAACATTATCCAAACATTTTACGACTACATCGTTGTTAAAAATGATATTATATATGCAATTTTGTTTTGCTCAATCGTATTAGTATCCTGCAACGTGTTGATATATTTAAACTCGAGAGCGAATAAACTGCTATCACTGATAAAAAACAAAAATTTAAGACTGTACGTCTCAATACCGGTTATAGGTAAGGTTGGAAAATTATCCCACTTTATAATGTACTGGCCTATCTGGCTCGGCCCGGTTCACGTATCACTCTCTTTTCCGGGAGTTTCAAAAATAAACAGAACGGGTTTGTGCGTTCTCATAGCCGCATTAGTCGTAACTATCCCATCAGGATATTTCGCCGGAGAAAGAGGGTTAAGGGAAATATACTACCTCTTGGTGATACTGCCCGTAACCGCGTCTCTGGGATTTTATTATTTAAAAAGAAAAGCAAATCATTACATAGAAGATAAAACGAGGAAATTGATCGTCACTGCAACGTTGATGGCATTTTTTTTGTTTATTGTAATACTGCCAGTGGTGGGAAATTATTATTACCACCCCAAAATCAGTGGATCCGGGTATGAAAAAACAGGACTACAATGGCTTAGTTCAATTGGAAATCCTGAGGAGGGTGTTGCCGGACCCGGGTACCGATATATGCTAAGTATATATGCAGACAAACTTGCTCCCGAGGTAACCACTGTAGCAACTGGTTCCGAACTGAGGCATTTTTTAAATGACCAGTACATCGTATACCTCAAACCGGATAACGAGAAAACCTTGAAAGACTTCTATGCAACTTTTGATGTGAAATATCTGATACTATCCGACAGAGTCGTGAATAACTTAAAACATAATTACATCCAACTAGATAACAAAAAGATAGACAAAATATATTCTTCACATAACTTCAAAATATACAGACACATACCGGATCTTATCCACAAATCGAATATACGGGACAGATTGAACTTTGACGAGAATATTAAAATAGAGGATGCTGGAAATTCGTATTTAGTCAAAACGGGTGTTTATAGAGTTGGAATAAACAAAAAAGCTCCAGAAATAACATATCTGGGTAATAAAACCACCGATCTTTTGGGAGGTGGTGGTTTTTGGGACTCGATAACAATCAGACAGATAAGAAACCGGAATGTCAAGTACAGTTCCTATGTCCTAAGGGAACTTACGTATCCATCCATAACGATAGGCAGAAATCAGATAATCTACAGAACAATACTGAAAAATGTAGATGGAGTAACAAATTTAGCAACCTTAACAGTCAAATATACTTTCTTTGAAAAAGCGATAAAAAAAGAGATAATTATAGCAAACGATTGGACAGAGAACACAACGATAGATGTAAACATAAACTCCAAGCTTTTCACACCACTGGGGTACTTCAGTTTCAGAGAAGGTAATGGTTTTCCAACTGAAAGAAAAATGTACCCCACTGAAGATCCGATATTACTAGAGGGCATAAAATTTGACAGAATATTCATCAACGATGGAAAAACGGGGATATACATCCGATACATGAAAACCTCTCCCCTCCCAGATAGAATAGTGTACTCTGGCTCTGTAAATTTAAGCTATTTTACGGTGAATATATACTCTCAAAAGACTGTATCTACCTCAGAATCGACACACATGATTCAGTGGATATCGATCGGGCATGAAAAAATCGCACTGCACAACATAGAGAACTACACATCCATATCGCTATATCCTTATCCAAACGGTAAAATTCCTTTAATTCTGCTTATCAATCTAGATTCGCCGGATGAGATATCCAAAAAAGATTTCACAGATATTATCAACACACATTTAAAACTTGAAAAACAGTTCCATGAATTAAATTACACAGAATCTATAAATGTCACTAACATAAAAACTGATGAAAATAAAACAAAAATAATGTCACTGCTTGGGGAACATTTAATCGGATACGAGAATGTAGACGAACAAGGAATAGAGTACCAAGAGAAGATAATCAGCAAGACTATAACCGAGTTCAGAAAATACGGGTACGATATAAAGGGAATTGTCCCCTACAGACTGAAATACAATATTGAGACGATAAAGGTGCTCAACGATAAAAACTTTACATTCATATTAGCAAAAGAGATTAAACCACCGTATAAGACGTTATTCCAAGAAGGATACAGACTGCCACAGCTAACATATTACCACGGAAAAAGAACCAACATAATCCTCCTACCAGTTTCTGTTCCCTCCATCCCCGGAACTGTGTATTTCTACAAAGACTATCAAACCTCTTGGAAAAAAATAATAGACTCTGCTGTAAAGAATGAGGAGTTATGCGTTCTTCTATGGAACTACAAAGCTACAGAAAACGGGAACAGAGATATAGATGAAATCATCAATATAATGGATTACGCTAAAAAGCGAGGGATGAGTTTCACAACACCCTACAAAATCGCAAAGCATTTCATATTACTGCAGAATATATATGCAGACATTTCAAAGAAGGATGGTGACAAAAATATCTTTATTGATGTGTTCAACGGGAATGGCGAAAAAGTGCATGGTGTCACTTTTAAGCTGGTTCTCCCATATGCCAAATATACTGTAAAAAATGCTCAAATAGTTAAGCGTATCAACGTGCATGGAAAGTACATCTACTACATCTCCACAGATATGGGTCCAAAAGAAATTAAGAGGATCACCTTAAAAAAAATTTAGTTTTCGCAGTATGAATCTGATCGGATCTGACCGACAATCCGGTTACTGAACTCTCCGACAAATATGATCAGATGAGAAAATCCAGCAGATTACCGGTTTTAATGAGCAGAAACGTAATTCACCCGGTAACAGTAAAAATTTGTCTATTAATTTTTTTCTTTAAAAATTCCAAAAATCAATCTTTTGTTTATGTATCCGGTAAAAAACACCAAGAAAGAAAAAATAATGGTGGATAAGAACAAGCTCATTAGAAAATTACCAAAGAAGTGCAAAAATAAAATTATAACCACAGACGCCAAAATAAGCCCATCGATTTTATAAAATAGGACACGTAGCGGTGTTAAATTTTTTGAATACTTTATGGTCGCGATTGTATACAATATCGAAAACATCATTAGAGCTAAATAAGCTCCAACAAAACCCGCAAAATATATAAAAATATGGGTAACCAGCGGAGATACAACCAGAAATATCAGTGTAACGATTACCAAAGGTCTGTATTCACTCGGGTTCTGAAAGGAGATATTGAGATAGGCCAAAAATTGCTGTATAAATAAAAATATATACCCTATGGCCAGAAAAAGTATGTAATCCGCAACAACTACATATTCATGAGTGAAAAGAAGACTGATAATTCTTGAAGAATAAAAATAAAGGAATATCATGCAGAATACAAGAAATGAAAATAACCCTCTGGCTATGTCACCCAACTCACCCTGTTTAAAAAGCAATTCTTCCATATTCTCGGTACTCGTTGCTTCAGGAATTGAAACAAAACTTAAAGCAGCAAAAGCAAAAAGCAATATCGTCATCAAAGTAAGAGAGACGTCAAAATACCCCTGCCATACAACACCAAGATCGTGGCTTACAATCACTTTGTAAATCTGCTGGGTTACTGTCCCAAATGTGCTTATGAGATACACCGAGAAACCAAATGAGAATATATTTTTTGATGGAAAACTGATAGAATCGAACATAGAGCTCATCAACTTGAATCCTTTCATTAGTACAGAAATCAAAACGATCGATGTGGGCAATGCTGCCACTATAAGAATTATCCAGAACTTTGATATGCTCAATATATACACCACGACCAGTATAAAAAACAGTCTAAGTACAGGAGGGGCCAAAGAAAGTGTACTCGCCAGAGAGTATCTCCTCAGACCACGATATAACCCGATAATCACACCCAACAGCGTATTTGGAAGAATTACAATAAAAAGCGCTACCAGAATAAGAAACCAAGAATTCGAGGGAATATTCAAAAAATCGAAAAAAGATTCTCTTGAAATAAATATAAGAACAATAACTGCAAAACTCGCGATAATCCCATATACGAACGAGAAACTGAAATATTTTTTCCCTTCTTTCGAGTGGGAGAGGGTATCATACAGGAAAGAGTTCGTAAAAAACTGAAGAAGACCCGGTAATGTGATAATTACCAGTGTGATCAGCCCATACTCATGGGGTGTTAGAATTCTAGTTAGAATCATTTTGCTTAGCAACCCGCTTAATCTCATCAAAACCATACATACTATAAAAAATAAAGTATAAAAAGATAAAGTTTTATTCATTCATTAAACACCCTTTACACCCAATTTGAATTTGGCATATATTGGTTTTAAAGTTTGACTGTATCTGGCCTCCATTAATCTGAAAATAAAAGAGGAATATTTCCTCGCTGAAAACCTAAGTAGCAGCTCTGGGTTATATTTGGAATGGAATGCATAAAGTCTCTTTACGCCCGCAGCACCCATTATTTCGTAAAAAGAGAGACCGTGATCATGTGCATATTTTATAACCTCCCAATTCAGTAAATCATTAGGGGTGATCTTTTTCACGTTTGGTTTGATATTACCGATCCAGCTGCATGCTTTATTTTTATAATAGATATCAATCAGTCCTGTTATGATCTCACCATTATATTTAGCAACAAATATACCCAGATTATCGGCAAAAGAGTCGAATATACTATACAAATACTTTTTAGGCAAAGTGAGTAATTTACCCTGTTCTGCGTATCTACCGGCGAGTAAATCGTAGATATATCCAAGCTCCTCCCTGTCTCCTCTTTCTATAGTTACACCCCGTTTCAATGTTCTATTTATGTCCTGACGTACCTTTTTATCAAATCGTTTCCATATAAAGTCAATTCCCTTCGTAAGATCAAAAATGTAGCTGTAAACAGGTTCAATCTGATAATCATTCCATTTAAAGGGCCTAGTATCATACAATCCCGGAGGCATCGATATATACACGTATCCAGCTCTAAGTTTTTCGGTAATAAAATTATTTACCTCATCTATAAAACCAATAAAATTCGACTCCATCCTGCTCGGTTTGAGTGTGTCGTACTCTACCAACAGGGGTCCCAGATACAGTATTGCGGTATGCGGTGGAGGAGAAAATACAAGCCTGAGAGGTCCTTTTTTTTGGTAAAACAACGGTATAAGCCCGATAGGAGTTGACTTTTTATAAACTACAATCGGATAAAGTTTACAATTTGTATACTTCTCAGCTATTTTAAGCCATTCCCATTTGTGAAAAATCGTGCCAGAGCTTACCTGATCAACAAGTCTATCCCACTCTTCAACATCTGTACCTCTAACAACTTTGAGTTCAACATCCATGATGTTCCACCTCAATCACAGGTACCGGAAAATTATTCAAATTCAAACTCAACACCATTGTCAGCAAATATGCCACATATAAGCTTCACCAACTTGTTGGATGCATTGTGTCTCTGTTTTTTACCAACATCAAACCAGATTATATTATTCCTGCTGCACACATCTTTCATGTCTTCTGGAAACTCCACCGCAATCACAACAACATCTTTGATTCTATGTTCTCCCAAATACGAGTTGATACTGTCAAGTACTTTCTCATTGATCTCGTAAGAATAAACTACAAGAGCCTGCCGGGAATATATACCAGATCTGATTCTTATTTTAAAAATCAGGATGTCGTCAGACTTGTTCAGTATTGATATCCTATCATCATATGAGAATATAAATTCATCCATAATTCTCATGAGTATTTTATTTTTATCCGCAGGAGAGAGGACTTTGACTTCTGGATTGTTTGTCCCAAGGACTTTCGCTGGAGAACCTGCCACAAATGTATTTTCCGGGACGTCTTTTGTAACGATCGAACCAGAACCGATAAGTGCGTTTTTCCCTATTTTCACCCCGGGCATTATGAACACTCTTGCCGGAATCCAGGCATTGTCCTCTATAACAATCGAACCAAATCTAGCAGGCCATCCCTCGAGATCAGAATGAAATATTCCATGTGTAAACAGCATACATCCCGGACCGATGCCTATCTTGTCTCCCATAATGATGCTGTTTCTGACATCCAGATACGTGTCGTGATCGATATAACACTTTCTACCCGTAATAAAATTTCCCCTTCCCCATATCTTGACGTTTCTTTTTATCTCAGTCGCTTCACCGATAATTATCTCCTTTGCATAGATAGAGGAATGATCGCCTATAACAACGTTATCTGATATCTTGATTCGCTTGAAATTCAAATCGTGTGGGGTTATATATGAACCCATGCCAATATACACCTTCTTTCCAATTTTGGCCCCAAGCAACCTGTAAATAAACACTTTAATACTAGACGGGAGATACGAGAACAGCAGAATTACAAGGCTCTTAATATAAGACGACATAACACATCACATCCCCACATCGTTGTTTAACATTATGGGACATTCCACACCCCTAAATATAACAAAATTTCCTTCTGTACCGATAATTTTCACGTTTAATAAATTAATTTTTTTGTAAAATTCATTCGGTATATGTATTTTTATGTGTTTAACAAAGGACCTTCGACTGGGTCTGATTATTATCGATTCATCTGTACGATCAACACTGATATTGCACCCATCACGTGTATTCCACCATTTTGCTATTTCGTGCGCTGTAACCACCCAAGCATTTTTCTTTTTACAAATTTCGATAATACGCCTGTAAATATCGGGATACCCTGGGTATTCTTTACCATTAAATCTATTATGGTGCCAGAGTAATGTCAGAACTCCTCCACATTTTTCAACCACATCTATAAAATTTGTACAATTTTTCCATATATCCTCCTCTTCTAGAGATACATCCATTAATGTTAAAGGTATCTCCAGCAATGACATTCTCCTGCCTTGCTCAGCATTATAGGGGTAAAACGGAAAACAAGTGCCCCATCTAAACCCCATTCCAGCACTACTTCGAAATCCAAGAGAGGTATCATATTCAAATCCAGTTTCTTCCTGATATTGCCAAGTTCGAGGTATTTCCAGATTTAAACGATGCTGTCTAATCCCATAAATTTTGTGTCCCAGAACGCTCTCAAGGTATTCTTTTTCTTTTTTTAATTTCCACTTGTCTTTATATGACTCGTATGATCCATGAAGACCTATTTCCCACCCTTCAGAAAATAGTTTATTGATAATCTCTGCCACCTTTCTATCGCTGAACTCGTATTTTCGAGCATAGTGTGTCCAAGTCTTAGGCTTAAAAATATCCACTTTGGCCGATTCATTCAGGAAAAAAAAAGTAGATCTGACATTCAAGCCATCTTCAAGTTTCATTATATCTTCAAACGTCCAATAGGGATTTTTTCCAGAAAGTAAATTTATAAAAAAAGATTTGATGTGGTACCATGCTCTGGAAAAATTCTTTTTCCAGATATGTTTTATAAATTGTGTGAAATACTGGTAAGTCTTTCTCATTTCGTCCACATCGTGTGTCAAACACACGGCAAAACTTTTACCGTCCGGCCAGAACTCTTTTTGTATCAGAGGTAAAGCTGTTTTTTCACATGCATAGAGGAGTATCTCAAAAAACATTTTTTCATGATAATCTACAATCGGGATATCATCAGCTATTTTCTCCCCAGCAGACATCATTTCTTCAATTTTTCCGGACACCATATAGCCTATCTCCCTGAAAATATCGAACCTTACTGTCACTTTATCTCTAGAATACGTTATCAGCGGTCTGTATACTTCATCATAGGTTTTTTTCACAGATCCCGACGATTTAAGAATTTCAAGTGTAAACCCATTATTTTTTTCAATAATTTCAACCGTAAATTCGCAGTTCTTTTCAGATATCTCATTAGTTTTATCCGTATACGGCATATAAACCATCAAATTTCCACTGATCTGTACTGGTATGCCAAATTTTTCAAAAAAGTGTTTAGCACCCAATAAAACATACTTATCTTGTAAATTACACCGAATTAGGATCATGCTTTCTCCAACTCCAAACTGTCCATTAGAAATTCTCTAGCCTTTTTACCCAAATTAAACAGTAAATCTATAGCGCTCATAAAAGGTTCAAATCCATCCCACCTTTGTTTGTATACAACAGGCCTAGAAACTAGATAAATTACTTCGATATTCTCTCGCTCGAATTTGTTGATATCCATGTATCTCTTTCCCCCAACCCCAGAAACATATACATCTCCACCCACTTCCTTGATAATATTAACTAAAAGCTCTGTTGATTTTAGATTTCTGTCTATATCAAGTTCACTTGATCTGATAAAATCGGTATTAATCCCCAATTTTCTGGATAAATAACGAATCCCAAATTCATTGAACTCCGATAGTTTATTAAACTGACTATCATCTCCATAATATTGTTCAACAAAGTTTCTGTCGATAAAAGTTTTATTGTAGTTGGATATTATAGACATTTTGTGTTTTCTCATCCACCTGTTATCTTCTGGCAAATATATTTTTTCAATTGGATTAAAGTAATATTTTTTTTCTACCGGTATTGTGAGCCACATCCAACTATCTTTCGTCCTAATTTTTGTTCTCTGAGTATAACTATCTTTGGAGAACTGAACTACATCAAGAATTACAAAAATATCCGCTACAGCCATTTTCTGAAAAAACCCAATATAGGGTAGGTAATTTGGCTGATGGATTGCCACTACTGTCATCTTGGAAATCTCCCGTTGTGAATTTTATTTTACTTCTGGAAAACAACTTTCAACAAAATCGACCATCCACTCAGTAACATCCACTTTATCTCTCAGCAATTTTTTCCTTTTTATCTTCCACTCTTTTTTAGATTTTCCGTTCTCCAGTATATCAACGGCTTTTTGAATGGCCTTCTTTTGGTCTGGATAAAAATACATCAATCCATATTTATTTCGTAATTCCAAAAAATTACCTAAAAACTCCCCACTTGCAACCCCATTTTGAGTTGATTCGATATGTATTGAAGGGGTACCCAGAATTGCAGCTTCTGTTGCCATGGTTCCTCCCTCTCCGATGTAGAGGTCGGAAAAGTAAAGCAAACTGTGTATTTCCTCAGGGGGTATCCACGTTCTATATTTCTCCAGTTCCCCTCTAAGAGGTCTCTCAGAAACTATAAAAACACTACCGTACTCTTCTAATTTCTTAATGAAACCGAGTTCGGATCCTTTAACCCCACTTAAACCAATATCATGGTATGCACTCCACGATATAAATCTGACCACTATTAAACTATCTTTTTTACTCAGATCGAGATTCCTGAGAATTGCAGGATCGGGTTTGAAATATTTTGGATGGAGGTATGCCAGCTCTTTATACCCATTAAATCTCACATGTTTTTTACCCAGCTCCAATAAAAAACACGAAGGGGTACAGATAAAATCGGCAAATGGAAACACGAGCCAGGTAAATCTAACCAATTCCGTATCTGTGAACACAATAGATGGAACACCTAGCAACTCCCCAGTCTGAGCGATGTAGGGGTCATGAATTCCTGTAAGAACATCTGGTTTAAATTTTTTTATGAGTTTAATAAAAAAATAATCGTTTTTGATCATCTTCAATCCTTTACTAACTAGCCCTTTTTTACTTTTCCCGAGATTTACATAATCCAGATTATACTTGTCCAGCAAATGCAAAGTTACATCTTTACTTCTCGCTGCAATCAGTACTTCATGCCCATTTTTTTTCCATTCAAATATGGCATTTTTGTAAAAATGGACATGTGCTGGATGTCCAACCCCTACCAATATCCTCATTTAAATCACCTATTATTTGCAAATAACTTAATTTTCTCAATAAATAGCTCCAGAACCCAAATCCAAAATCCAAATTAAACCCAAATAAATATAAGCCGGTAAGAAAATAACATAAACCTATCCAACAAGATGTAAAAAATTTAAAATAATTGATTTACTGGTTTACTACATTTACTAAATTACTTTCTCTTGTGGAAGTAGACAAAACCCACTATTATTCCCAGCGGGATAAGCAAGGACACGAACTCTGGTACACTTATTGCATCATTTGTACAGTTATCAACAGCACTGAAGTCACTGAAACGGACATACGTCCCCGGAGTGAGACCAAGTTGTGTCTTAGCTATTTTCATCTCTACTACATAGATCGGCTCACCGGCATCCTGTCCAGTACCAAGGTTACCTTGTGGAAATGTTGTATAGTTGAATGCCGCTACTGCACCCAAATCTGTACCGCTGACAATTCTATTTGGCAGGTTTGCAGGTATATAACTAGGAGTCTCTGCCCAGTCTGAAACTAAATAGAGGTGACCTTGCTTCAACCCAGTATTGTTGCCTAGTTTAACTCCCATTTCATATTTGTACCCGTCTGGTGAATTCAGTGATTTATTAATATCGATTCTGAGATCTCCCGGAGCCTCATCACCTTTTCCATCTGGTGGTACCGATGTCACTATTAGCAGGTAAACATAATTGTTATCCTGGTAGAAGTACACACCTTCAAGATCGTAATTTTCTCCTCCATATGGTTCCCAGACTGGCGTAGTTCCCTTGTATAAAACCTGAGGCTCATCGTAAAAGACATAGCTGCTCCCTGAACCTCTTATATGAACTCCCTCAGAAGGATACTCAAACGCATTAGGGTTACCAGCTTTCGGATTTCTGTTATCTTCTACAATGAATTGTATTCCACTATAGGGCAACCAAGTATCATTTTTACTCCAATCTCCCGTTAAAAATCCTGTTGGACCCCAATCACTAGGATTTCCATCTACCGTTATACTCACCGCAACAGCTGGAAATATCATAAGTACTAAAGCCCCTATCACCGCCAAGCCTATAGAAATTTTCATTTACAGTCCCTCCTTTTAACCTTGTTCTCACTCGACCTCTAAGTATAAAAAGTTTTTGTTTAATAAAAATTGTAATTAGCATAACTATGATGATAATCAGCTGAAATCTCAGTTCTGGTAATTTTTTCAAAATGTATTATTTCCTATGGAACTTTTGGGGCGGTTTAATGATTTTACCGTTTCGATGGGCTAAATGATTTTACATAGAATCTATCTTAGAAATTTAAAAAACTAACTTTATTTTATAGGGTCCTTACCAAACTAGCTCTCAGCTAACCTCTGCAACACCTTCTTCTCC
>JACDNU010000032.1 GCA_017656505.1 Archaeoglobus sp.
GTTCTCTGAGCCATTTTGAAAACTCTTTTTTATATTTGTCATACTCTAAAACAGCTTCTTGCTCTGTTATGGAAACCGAGGGCACCGAGGGTGAGACCCTGAATCTGGCGCCTTTTCCTGACTCGGCAACCCCCGCTTTGGTTCATTCAATACCTAACCCATTCCTTGTTAAGGATTTATGAAGGTTGTGGTCAGCATTTCCATTCCATCATGATTATAATGAAAAACTTTATTTAATACTAACAGAAGTTTACTCTGAATCAAATGTTGACCACTCTTCACTAAGGGGTGAGAAAATTAAGGATATTAAGGATAGCGAGGATGTTAAAACACCTCAAAACGAGGGAAATTCTAATGAGAAAAAGCTCCCAGAAATAGATAATTTTGATTATTCAGAATTCGGTTCCATCATTCCTGAAGATAAGGCGGAAAAAGAAACTCCCACCGAGGTTAAACCTTCAGACAAAGATGACGAGAAAACAGATGGAAAAACAGGTGATACAAATGATGGTACAAAGGATACAGAGAATACAAGAGATACAAGGGACATAGAAAATGAGGAAGAGAAGAAGGAAGTGAAAGAAGTAGAAGAAGAAGGAGAAGAAGGAGAAAAAGTAGAACTCCCAGAGAAAGAGGTTAAAGAAATTAAGGAAGAAGAAATCGAGAAAGAGGCTGTAGAATCAATAGAAAAAGCAAAGAAGAAAAAAAGATTTTGGGGCGGAAAGGGAGAAAAAAAGGAGAAGAAAGAAAAAGAAAAGAAAGAAAAGAAGGAGAAAAGAAAGAAGAAAAAGAAAAAACATGAGCCCCTTTTCGAGCCTTATAATCCAGAAACCCACGGCCCGCTTATCGAGTATTCTCCTCCTAAAGGGTGGGAAATAATAGACGAGTACTGGATCAAGGAACATTACGCGAAGGTGTATATAATAAATAGCGATGAGGTCCACGATCAGAAATACGTTGTTGTTGAACCGAAACTAAATCCCTACGAGCTTGAAGTGTATTACGAGCTGAAAAAGATTCTGAAAGACGAGCTGGAAAGCATAGAAATCGATGAAACTTCGGATAAAGAAGCTGTTCTGAAGGATGAGGTGGACAAGCTCATAAAATCGATAGGAATTGATTTGCAACCTCTCTCATATTACAAAATAATATACTATCTAGTAAGAGACATCGTTCACTACGAAAGGATCTCAACTTTCATGGAGGATAAATTCCTTGAGGACATCTCCTGCAACGGCTACAACATTCCAATCTTCGTATTCCACAGGAATTACGCGAATCTTGAGACGAATGTCGTTTTTGACGATCCTTCGGAGCTTGATGCTTTTGTGATTTCTTTGGCTCAAAGATGCGGAAAACACATCTCGATAGCCGATCCGATGATCGACGCAACCATGCCTGATGGTAGCAGAATCCAGATGACTTTGGGCAAGGAAGTAACCGACCGCGGTTCAACCTTTACGATAAGAAAGTTCAGGGAAGAGCCTGTAACTCCGGTCGATCTAATAGCATGGAAGACCTTCTCAGCCGAAGAGATGGCGTATCTCTGGTTATGCATTGAAAACAAGAAGAGCCTGATCTTTGCGGGCGGAACAGCGAGCGGTAAGACAACGTCGATGAACGCTATCTCCCTCTTCATCCCGAGGAGAGCCAAGATAGTGACGATCGAAGACACGAGGGAGATTATGCTTCCTCATGAAAACTGGATTCCCGCCGTAACGAGAGATGCTTTCCACGGCGACAAGAGCTCGATAGACATGTACGACTTGCTTAAGGCAGCTTTGAGGCAGAGACCCGAGTTCATAATAGTCGGAGAGGTCAGAGGCAAGGAAGCGCTAACACTCTTTCAAGCTATGTCGACGGGCCACACAACCTATTCAACCCTGCATGCAGACACAGTAAGTGGGGTTATCCACAGGCTTGAGAATCCGCCGATAGGTGTTCCAAGGGCTATGCTCGACGCTTTGGACATCATAAGCATCCAAGCCCAGACCTTCATCGGAAAGAAGAGGGTTAGGAGGAACATGGAAATAAGCGAGATCGTTGGGCTGGATCCGTACTCAAAGATGCTTCGAACGACAACCGTCTTCCAGTGGGATTCCGTAAACGACACGCATAAGGTTGTTGGGGCATCGAAAACGCTGGAAGATATAAGGAAATCCAGGGGCTGGAGTGTGAAACAGCTCCAGAAAGAGCTTGAAAGAAGAAAGCAGGTTTTGGAGTTCATGGTCAGCCATAGAATCCACGACTTCAAGAGCGTTGCAAACATAATCCATGCTTACCAGAGCAATCCGGAAAAGATTCTTGAAAAAATGGAGATCGTTGTCTAATTTGTTTAGGTGATAGGATGATAAAAGAAGCAAACTACCTCAGCTACCTCGGATACAAGCTCTTCGGAGATAGGATAAGGAAGGAGAGACACAAATACTACTATCTAGAGAAATCTCTGAGGCAGGCCATGATTTCTATGCCCCCGGAGATGTACATAGCCTCAGCCCAAATGATTTCCCTTATCTTCGGTTTGATAGGAGCAATAATCGGTTTGCTCTCAGCCTATCTCATTGTTGAAATAGTTGGATTGCCGGAGGTCATTTTCCCGATCTCTCTGCCGGAGCCTCTCTACACCTACTGGCTGATTTACAGGCCGTGGGTTATTGCTGGCTTCCTTGCTATACTGATTACGGTTGTTTTGTATTACGTAGGCTACTTGCTTTTCAAGATCTATCCTTCAACTGTAATAAGCGACAGAAAGAGCAAGATAAACAGAATCTTGCCGCACGCGATAACCTACATGTACTCTCTGAGCAGAGGTGGAATGAACCTCGTAGAGATATTTCGAAGCCTTGCCGAGAATCATGAAGTTTATGGGGAGGTTTCCGTTGAATTTGCGAGGATAATAAGGGACATGGAGCTCCTTGGCAAGGATTTGAGAACAGCTCTTTCCGACGCCATAGACCTTTCTCCATCAGAAAACCTCAGCGAGTTCTTCCATGGTTTAATCACGATCATTGACAGCGGTGGAGATGTTACGAGATATTTCGAGGAGAGAGCAGAATTCTACCTCGAGAGGGCGAAGCAAGACCAGAAGAACTTCCTTGAATTTCTCGGACTGATGGCCGAGAGCTACATAACAGCTTTCGTTGCTGGGCCCCTTTTCCTGATAATCATCCAGACGGTCATGGTTGTGATGGGCCAGGGAAATGATATCGCTTTATACGCGATAATCTACTTGGTGATTCCTATCGGCTCTTTCTTTTTTGCGATAGTGATAAAGCTGCTAACGCCGATGGAGGAAGGCGAAGCTCCAGAGCTAAGCGAGAGTTTCGGAGTGAAAAAGAAGGGGAACAGGGTTGAAGGTTACGAGGATGCAATCAAGAAATTCCATAAGAAGATCAAATCATGGAATTTAAAGAAAACGCTCAAAAATCCTCTGAAACCAATTAAAAGAAAGCCAATCTATGCCTTCATATTCTCAGTCCCGGCCGGAGTTCTTTTCATGCTCTACGGATTCATGCAGTTCCCCTACAGGCTTGGAATGGACTTCATTTCATGGTTTTTCTTCTTCGATGACTACGTTTTCATATCCTTGGTGATAATCTTCCTGCCCTTCGTAATATTCTATGAAGCGGGAAGGAGGAAGATAAAGACAGCTTTGAGACTCACACCAGTTTTCCTGAACAAGCTCGCCTCAGCCAACGAGAGCGGTATGCCGATATACCGAGCAATAACGATGATTGCAAAAACCGACACCAGCCCGCTCAGGAAGAATATTGCAAAAATAAAGTCAGATTTGGACTGGGGAATAAGCTTAAACGATGCTCTCGTTAGGTTTGCGAACAGGCTGAAAATCTTCGAGCTTTCGAGGACGATAACTCTGCTTAACGAAGCTCTGAAATCGACAGGCAATGTTACGGAAGTGCTGATGGTCTCGGCAAAGGATGCATCGAATGCTGAGCTCATGAGACGAGAAAGGCTAACCAACATGTTCATGTACGTGATAATAGTCTACATCTCCTTCTTCGTGTTCATCGGAATAGTTTACATAATTTCGACAACCTTCCTCTCAACCCTTGCTGAAAGTGCTGCAAAAGTTGCTGAGAGCGGAGCCTCCTATCAGATGCTCCAGGGGCTAAATGTGGAAACCTACAAGAACATCTTCATGCACGCGTCGATCTTCCAAGGCATATTCGCCGGAATCGTTGCTGGAGTCATGGGTGAGGGAAGCATATCCTCGGGTATAAAACACTCGCTGATAATGCTTGTGATGGCTTATTTGCTCTTCACAATCCTGATCTAATGGATTGGGTAGGTCTGAGGATAGTTCCTTTAAAATTCTTTTAAAATCTCTTAAAATCTTTTTAAAAAGATTTTTATAAGGTTGAACAAGAGGGTAAGCATGGAAGAAGGTATCACTCGCATAGGTGTTAGTCTTCCAAAAAATCTTCTGGCCGAGTTCGATTCTATAATAAAATCGAGGGGCTATTCTTCGCGTTCTGAGGCGATAAGGGATGCGATAAGGATGTATATAAACGAATTCAAATGGCTAGAAAAAGAGAGCGGAGAGGTTATAGGGGTTGTGAGCGTAATTTATGACCACAGCTATCGTGGAGTGACGGACACGATAATCTCCCTCCAGCACGATTTTAACGATATAATCACCACAACCATGCATATTCACTTGGATGAGGAGAACTGCTTGGAGATGATCAACGTAAAGGGGGACATGGCCAAGGTAAAGAAGATGGTTGGCAGGCTTAGTTCGTTGAGAGGTGTGACATCTGTAAAGCTCATAACGGCATTTAAGGGAGAGAAGTTCTAGTCTTCCGAATAATCCTCCTGAATAACCTTCAGATAGTATCAATTATATCAATTGAACCTTTGCTATCCGAAAACTTAAATAACCCTTCGTAGCTATTCTTCTACGAAGCGGGGTGGGGTAGCCAGGTAATCCCGGCGGGCTCATAACCCGCAGATCCGTGGTTCAAATCCACGCCCCGCTATAAGCTCGTAAACACCCCACCTCCTTCGCTGTTTCTTAAAGTTTTGATCAAGAGTTAGACTATTTGTAACTAATCGAATTTTGCAGGAGGTTTACATCATCATAATTGTAATTTGATTATTATTATAATTCAAGAAAAATTTAAATATTTGTGGTCATATCCTTTTTCATGAAAAAGAGCTTCTTACTATTTGTAGTGGTAGCTTTGCTACTTCTTGTAGTTCCAGTAAACGCCCAATTTCAATTTAAACCTTGGAAATGGGAACAAGTTAGCGAAGAAGGATTTAGAGACCTAAACAACGATTATGCATGGGCTATGGCCGTATATACACCTATTGATGGGAGTACAGAGTATCTGTATGTCGGTACTCTGAATACGGCAAGTCTCACAAATCCACCAACACCATCTTCAGGAGCTCAAGTGTGGAGAACAAACGGAACAATGGTTGATGGAAAGTATGTGTGGGAGCAAGTGGTTGGTCCAGCAGGATCGCAGGCCACTGCTGGATTTACAAGTGTTGACAATAAAAGTTTTGCTTTGGGCGTTAGAGGAATGACAGAATATAATGGTTTATTGTGGGCAGGAACACTCCCTCTTGCAGAGATTTTTGTTACTAATGGCACAACTTGGAAAAGAGCAAATCTGCCTGGATTCGGAGTTGTTAATATCTCCAGCGTTACTACTGGCTCACTAACCTCTACAAGAGGAATTACAGTCTATAAAGGAAAAATATACGCTGAGGCTGAGGATAAAGAGAATGGTGTAAGAATTTTTAGGTATAATGGCTCTACGAATTTCGATGAAATTGGCAGCCTCCCTAATCAAATGGCGTGGGAGCAGGTTAACTATCCTGGATTTGATGGGACGAATTACAGTCGTACGGCTTCTGAATTGATTGTTTACGATCCACCTGATGACGGAAAGAACATCGAATATCTATATGCGTTTACTTGGACTGTTGACGCTGCAGACATAATTCGCACCTCCCCTTCTGAAATGAAAGGGTTTGAGATCTGGAGAACAGATGGAGCAAAAAATCCAGACGGGACACTAAAATGGGAGTGTGTAGTAGGGAGAAACAGTTCCTATGGAAATTCACCCGGGTTGGGAGATAACGCTAATGGTGGCGTTCTCTCAGTTGTTATATTCAAAGGAAAGCTCTATATCGGTACTGCAAACTTCAAAGACGGAGCAGAAATATGGAGAACCAGCGATGGAGTCCACTGGGAACCGGTTGAACTATTCGGCTTTGGAAGAACGAATGGATACATCTGGAGGATGATCGAATACAATGGCAAACTTGTTGTCGGCACAATGAACCCGTTCATGGGCTGTGAGATCTGGGTGAGCGATACAGGAGATCCAGGCACTTTCAGGCAAGTAAATCTCAATGGAATGGATCTGTCTTATAACCTGCCCGTAAACATCGGTGCACTCTTTGATAAGGATTTAACAGTAAAGCTTGCAGATCAGTACGGTATTAGGGCTGTGGCAAAGTACCAAGGATATCTGGTTATAGGCACTGCAAGCTGGGGAGACTGGATCGATAAACTTCTCTATAATGCGACCAATGGAAAGTGGGAAGGAGCCTCCGATTACGTAGGCTTAGAAATATGGAGAACCGACGGCACTCTCTACACCCCAAGAGAAATAGACATAGACAAGAAAGCTTGGGATGCAAACACCAACCAGTGGGTTGACAGACTTGATGCAAATGTAGGAGACACAATCAGGTTCAACTACACAATTCACAACGATCAAACCACCGATTTGGAAGACATAGTAGTCTGGGATTATCTCTCCTCAGGTCTTAAATACTCTGGAAACTCAACCATTCCTCCAGTTGTATTGGACTTCTCATCCCTCCCCAGAGACTTATGGATGTTTAACAGAAACCTCGGAACGATACTCGTCTGGGATCTCCATGGGATGACAATAACTCCTGGAGATAGCCTCTCAATCGAATACGATGCAGATGTAGTGAAAGAGGGCAAGAGCGTAAACATCGTGGTCTCAGTGGGGAAGTTCGGGAACGAAGGTGGTTTGAGCGAAGATGAACTAATTATTGACGTTGGAAAGTTATGGAAATGGGAACAAGTTAGCGAAGAAGGATTTGGAGACCTAAACAACGATTACACATTCTCTATGGCTGTGTACAACACTGGTGACAAAGAATACCTCTACGTGGGAACTCTGAACACCCAAACTGGAGCAGAGATTTGGAGAACTGATGGAACAATTGGGACTGACGGTAAGTACATCTGGGAACCAGTTGTCGGTCTAAGTGGAACTCAAATGCCCGCAGGATTTGGACAGGGAATTACCGGGGCGAGAGGGATGGTAGTGTATGATAGATTACTATGGGTCGGTTGCATGGATAAAACACCAGACTTGCCCGGATTAGCATACGTTTGGGTAACCGACGGTACAGATTGGAGGTTAGCAAACATTCCAGGGTTTAACAATAGCGATGCATCAATTAGAGGCATGGCTGTCTTTAATGGTGAGTTGTATGTTGCCACTCAAAGATACAAAGGTGGTGGTGCAGACATCTATAGATATACTGGTCCAGCAGCTAACGGAGATCTCAATAAAGTAGATCCCAATGCATGGGAAAGAGTTTTTAGCGTTTCTGCAGATGAAGCGGATGCAATTGGCGTCCTTTTAGAATACAAAGGATACCTTTACGCCTTTGGCTGGTCTATTGGCATTAATACAGTGGGACTCTCAAGCTGGCATGGTTTTGAGATATATAGGTCAAGTGATGGGACTAGCTGGGAAAAAGTGGTAGGAGATTCAGCAACAACTCCAAGAGGCTTTGGTGATGATGCGAATCATGCAGTCCTGAGTGCTACGGTATTTAATGACATGCTTTATGTTGGCACTTTAAACTTCAAAGACGGAGCAGAAATATGGAGAACCAGCGATGGAGTCCACTGGGAACCGGTTGAACTATTCGGCTTTGGAAGAACGAATGGATACATCTGGAGGATGATCGAATACAATGGCAAACTTGTTGTCGGCACAATGAACCCGTTCATGGGCTGTGAGATCTGGGTGAGCGATACAGGAGATCCAGGCACTTTCAGGCAAGTAAATCTCAATGGAATGGATCTGTCTTATAACCTGCCCGTAAACATCGGTGCACTCTTTGATAAGGATTTAACAGTAAAGCTTGCAGATCAGTACGGTATTAGGGCTGTGGCAAAGTACCAAGGATATCTGGTTATAGGCACTGCAAGCTGGGGAGACTGGATCGATAAACTTCTCTATAATGCGACCAATGGAAAGTGGGAAGGAGCCTCCGATTACGTAGGCTTAGAAATATGGAGAACCGACGGCACTCTCTACACCCCAAGAGAAATAGACATAGACAAGAAAGCTTGGGATGCAAACACCAACCAGTGGGTTGACAGACTTGATGCAAATGTAGGAGACACAATCAGGTTCAACTACACAATTCACAACGATCAAACCACCGATTTGGAAGACATAGTAGTCTGGGATTATCTCTCCTCAGGTCTTAAATACTCTGGAAACTCAACCATTCCTCCAGTTGTATTGGACTTCTCATCCCTCCCCAGAGACTTATGGATGTTTAACAGAAACCTCGGAACGATACTCGTCTGGGATCTCCATGGGATGACAATAACTCCTGGAGATAGCCTCTCAATCGAATACGATGCAGATGTAGTGAAAGAGGGCAAGAGCGTAAACATCGTGCTCTCAGCAGGGAAGTTTGGTTCTGCATGTTGTGGTGAGAGTGGAATAGGTTGCGACAAAGTTGTAATTCATGGGAAACAAGCTCCACCACAACCAATTCCTGAGTTCTCTCCAATTGGATTTGTGGCAGCATTTTTCTCCGTGGTTGTAGCAATACTGTGGAGGAGAAGGGTTGTTTAGTTTGTTTAGTCTATTTTTTAAATAATTTTTTAATATTTTTAGGAATTATTTATCGTGAACCCAGACTTCGCCATCTGCGTAAACTTCTTTCTTCCATATTGGAAGCTCTTTCTTCACGATTTCCATGCTCTCAGCCAGAGGTTTCCAGAGATCCTTTCTGTGTCTCCCCATTATTACCACATAAATGATATCCTCACCCGGCTCGAGCACCCCCGTTTTATGGAATATCTTTACCCCCTCAACTCCCGGATACTCCTTAAGCCTGCTTTCTATCTCGGCTATTTTTTCAGAGAAAACGGGCTCGTATGCTTCGTATTCCAGTCTGACGACCTCTTTTCCCCCGGAAAGTTTTCTCACAAAACCTATGAAAACCCCAATTCCTCCGCATAACTCCGAGTTCTTTTCCCTTTTAACCTCCTCTATAAGCTCTTGAAGGGTTCTAATCTCTTTTGTTGAGGTCCTCTGAACTTTCTGAATCAATTTCTCGTCGAGAACTGCTTTTTCATAACCGAGATCCGCTAGGGCTGTTAGCAAGCTTTTTAGATCATGTGAGGTGGCGAGATTAAGCCTTTTAGACTCGCAGACAAGTTTACCATCAATTTCTTTAATGAAAACGGTTTTGTCTTCCTTGTTTACCTTATCCTCCCTATACCCTTTATCCCCCTTATCCCCTTCGCTACTCTCCCTCTCCACTTCAGATACGCTATACACTTTCACGATTTCACCCTCCTTCTTGCAACTCCCCTTCTTGCAGCTCCTCTAAATCTCCCAATCTTTCCATCCCACAGAATTTTTCCTGCGCTATCTCCATCCTCACATCCAGTTTCCTATCATCCACTTCGATTACCGCACAGCTTGCGATCGATAATCTCGGCCTTGTCGGGCTTCCAGGACATATAAGAAGGACTTTACCGATTTTCTCAACATGAAAGCGGTGTATATGGCCGAAAATCAAAACATCCATTTCCATCTCCCTCGCTTTATAACCCAGATCATCGAAATAGTTCAGGTAGTTCCCCTGATGAACCAATCCAAATCGGATTCCTTCTATTTCAAATAATTCGACTTCTGAAAGTTCAGACTTTATCCTTTTATCGTCTGAATTGCCAAAAACTGCCTTAAGCTCGTATTCTGACTTCAAATGCTCATAGACCTCAAATGAGTGAAAGTCGCCACAATGAACTATCAAGTCCGCTCCCCGCATCACTTCCTCAAGTCTAGGAGGTGGAATCCACTCTTCCATATGGGTGTCAGAAATCGCCACAATTTTTTTCATAATCTGAGCTTCTCAAAGTACCAACTATCTCCTTATCTTTATGTTGTCGTAGAATTGCTGGTCTTCCAGAGTTAGTTCGATAGATCTCTCGAGCATTCTTTTCTCCTTCTCCTTTTCCATCAGCCTGAGTTCGAATATCTCTTCCCTTAAAGAAACGTATATGTCAAATGCCATGACTGCAATACCCTCAACGACTTTTTCCAGCTTTCTGTAATCTGCAAGACTCATTTCGGGGAAGATGTTGTAGATCACTTCCTTCAAACTAAGTAGTTGGGAGATTGCTTGGCCTGGGCCTAGACTTTTATCGGTTGCAAGATACCTCATGAAATCATCTAGCGCTCTCTCCAGCTCGTCAGCTTCCTTCCCGGCAAAAAGCTTTATCAAGCCAGAAACAATCCCGCTTGTGCATGATTCTAGGTAATCTCTAACCTCCACAACTGGCCTGAACCTCTCACCAAAAAGAGTGTTCTGCCATTCCTTGAGTATAAGTTTCTTTGCTTTTTCAAGTTCTTTAGCTTTCATGTTTTTTCACCATCTCACCTTGCCTTTCCCCTTTCCATCAACTTTCCATCACCAGAGTGCTCCCAATATCATCGAGAAGTATATAATACCCAATGTCATGCTTGCGAGCTTGTACATCCTTCTTGCAGCTATCCTATTTGGTGATTTTGCAAACTTTATAGCTCGATAGAGGAAGTATGCTGTGATTATTACCGCCGTTACCAGGTATGCTGGGCCAAATGGGAGTAGGAAGAATAATACTGCTACCATAAGCAACATCAATCCGACACTGAAAACTATCACCCACGAAGCTCTCTCCATCCCGACTATCAGCGGGAGCATCGGGATTCCCGCTTTTCTGTAGTCCTCTTCGAAGTGCATCGAGAGGTACCATATGTGGGCTGGAATCCAGAGCAGAATTATCGCTGAAACTATCAACCCTGCAAAGTCCAAATAGCCTTTTGCGGCAGTCCATCCAGCCAAGGAAGGCATAGCTCCGGCTAATCCTCCTAAAACAATCGAGTAGGGATTCTTTCTTTTGAGCATTATCGTGTAGATGACTATGTCAAAGAAAAGTCCTAGGAAGATTATGAATGCAACGAGTGGCTTTACAAGAAAGCCCAGAAAGATCCCCAATGCCACGAGAATGCTGCCGTAAATAGCGCAACCTTTTGGGGACAGCCTCCCTGATGGAACGGGTCTGAACATTGTTCTAGGCATAAGGATATCTATATCCCTATCTAACCACATGTTCAGGGCTGTTGTGCCAGCAACAGCAAGGAAAACTGCTAAGAAGGTTTTAATAAAAAGCGAAATATCTATGGAAAAACTCGAAGCAACGAGAAAGGAGATAACACAGGTAATCATTAATAATGTCGTTTGTTTCGGTTTTATGACCTCATAGAACGCCTTGAGATCCATATCCCTTCTTTTTATCACCGCTACTTGAACATTTCGGTCTTTCGATCTCCATCATTATTATAATGAGTAAAAGAGAGTTTTTTTATACTTAGGTAGATTAGTAGTTAGAGTATGTCACTCAGGCTGAATGCTTCGTTGCTAATCGCACTATTTGTTACTTTCATGGTCGATTTACTCTACACGCTTTACACGCCACACCTTTACCTTTTGAAGTTTTTTATCTTCCAAGTTTTCCTCCCTGCCCTAATTTTTCTTACGGCTTTCATCGTTTATCAGGCTAATAAGAGTGAGCTAAAACATTTTGCTCTCTCATTTTCGATCTTTTCGGTTATACTTTTCCTGATCAACCTCTATTTTTTCCTGAAGGAGTTTTCAGAGTTTGGCTTGGTATTCAATCCAGCACCTCTAAAGCTCTTTGCCGTGATACCTGTAATTTCTGCCTGCGTCTATCTTTATCCCCGTGCATGGAAGTATCTCAGGCTGAGAGATCTGGCCCTCGTACTTCTAATCAACTCGCTGGCCATCATCGCCTCCTTTTACCCGCTCACTCCCATCACTTTAAGCAAATTTTACGTACAGCCAGTTGCCTTCATCGATTCCTTGCTCGTATTTCTGGCTGTGATGTTTGCGTCGTTTCTCGCTGCTGTTTATCGTGAAGAAGCTAGAAAAATGCTCATTCTTTCCATTATAGCCCTGGAGCTATTTTTCTTTTCGGATATCTTCTCGCTCTACAATGTGCTTCTCAATCTGAGAATTCCAGCTGAAATGCTGATTGATTTGGCTTATGTCTTCTTATTTTTCGGATTTTACAACGCTTATGCTGGAAAAGAAATGCTCTCGATCGATGCCCTTGAGAGAATGGTTTCGGAGTACCAAAGAAGGCTGGAGAATATCTCAAGCTACAAGAAATTCTTCGACCACGCTGAGGACGTTTTCTTCAGGCTGGATGTGAAGGGAAGGTTCGTTGATGTTAATCCGAAGATCGAAATCTTGGGGTATTCAAGGGATGAGGTCCTGGGGAGAAAGTCCATCAAGCTCATATCGAGAACGGACAGAGATCAGACTATCGAGAGATTCAGGAGTGTCCTGAAAGGAAACAGGGAGAAATTCAGGGTAAGGGCGATGAAGAAAACTGGAGAGATAATTGAGATGGAAGTCATAGAATGGCCTTGGAGGGAAGGAAACATCTTTAAGGGCGTTGAGGGGATAGCAAGGGATATATCCGACATAGTCGAGGCGGAAAGGAACATAAGATCCCTCAACGAGTATCTGACCGTTTTAAACAAGATCTTGAGGCATGATATTCAGAACGATCTGGCTGTTATAAAGATGTATGCAGATCTCATTAGGGAGGGAGAAGAGATTGATCTTCAAACTTTCCTGCAGAAGCTCGATGAGAGGATAGATCATGCCATCTCAACGATAAGGGATGCGAGAGAGATCGAGAAGATGCTGAAAGTCGGCGAACTCGTAGGAGTTAATCTTTCAGCGGTTCTAATGAAAGTAATCGAGGAATTCAACAGGGAAGCAAGGATAACCTATGAGATTCCTGAAGGTGTATACGTTGAGGCGGATAGCGCGATCAACTCGGTCATCCACAACATAATTCAGAATGCAATTTTCCATAACGACAAAGAAATTCCAGAGATAGATGTCACCGTTACGGAGAAGGGGGACAGGGTTTACGTGAGAATAGCCGATAACGGCCCAGGAGTTCCAGACGAGATGAAAACCCTCATATTCGAGGAGAATTTCAAGGGTGAGACGACTGGCAGATCTGGATTGGGGCTTTATCTGGTCAAGGAGACGATGAAGAGGTATGGTGGTAGAGTTTGGGTTGAGGATAACGAGCCATACGGCAGCGTTTTCGTTCTAGAATTCGTAAAGTCAGACATAAGCGAGGACTTCCTGAAGATTTCCAAAACAGATTTAAGCTAGTCATCCTTTCTTTTCTCATGGTTTTTAGGGTTAAAGGAGTTGCAATAGACATCGATGGCACACTAACCTTCAAGGACAGAAGCCTGAACTGCAAGGCTGTCGAGGCGTTGAGAAAGCTCAGAAATCGCATCCCTGTTGTGCTCGCAACGGGAAATATTTCTTGCTATGCAAGAACGACTGCAAAGCTCATCGGAGTCTCAGACATCGTCATCTGCGAGAACGGCGGCGTTGTGAGATTCGAATACGATGGCGATGACATCGTTCTGGGGGATGTTGTTGAATGTTTAAAGGCCGCAGAATACCTCAAGAATTTCTTTGAAGTCGAGTTGCTTGATGCTGAATACAGGAAGTCGGAAGTCTGCCTCAGGAGAAGATTCGGTCTCGAAGAGGGAAGAGAGGCGTTGAGAAAAGGCGGATTTGATGGGGTAAAACTGATCGACTCGGGCTTTGCATACCACATTGTCGATGCAAGGGTTAGCAAGGGAAGAGCTTTGGAATACATCTCCAGCGAGCTAGGATTGAATGCCAAGGATTTTGCTGCGATAGGAGATTCTGAAAACGATATCGATTTGCTAGATGCTGCCGGTATTGGGATAGCTGTCGCTAATGCCGATCTGAGGCTGAAGGAAAGGGCAGACGTGGTTGTCAGTAAGAAAAATGGAGAAGGTGTTATAGAAGCTCTGGAATTTTTGGGCTTGATTTGATTTTAACCATCAAAAACTATATCTCACCAGCTTTACTCCTCTCACCATGAAATTTAAGATAATGAAAATAGAGCTAAAGGATGAGGAAACGGTTCAGCTCTGGCTCAAGCGACTGAAAAAGGATGCAACTCTCCTCCCATCTCCCGAATCGATTTTCTCCGATCCTATGAAGATAATCGAACTTGGAAAGCAGATGGGCACGGCTTACGTTAAAGCATTGGAGGAAATGCAGTACGACTCCTTCATAACGATAGATTACGAAACCTACAACCTCATGGATGTTAGGGTTGGAGACATAGTCGAGGTGGAGATAAAGCAGGCTGAAAGGAGTGATTAAGGGATAAATTAGCGATTGAGATCCCGATCAGTTTGAGGTTGATCGGCCTAGGCAATACTTTTCATGCAAACACCTGTTTTCGCAAGAACAACCTCGAACTCATCTTTGCTCGGATTTACATCCTCTAAAATTGTATATCTCTTAGTTCTGATCTTCTTCGCATACATCAAAGCCTCTATAACCTGCTCTCTTGTTAGACCAATCTCTTTGGCTGTTGTTGGAGCCTGAATCTTTTCGAGCGACCTTTTCAGTCTTTCCCAGTTTCCTGTGCCGTAGTACTTCTCATGCAGGTATTCCATAATTATCGATCCTATTGCAACTTGCTCACCATGCGTAGCGTTACCAAACCCAAGAAAGTCGAGTGCATGGCTGAACTTGTGTTCTGAGCCACTTGCTGGCCTGCTGCTTCCAACTATCGATATTGCAACTCCGCTTAGGATTAATCCTCTTACTAGCATCGTGAGATGGTCTGTTTGTTTGAGATCCAGTCTTTCGGCAGCACTGAGCATTAGATTTGCAGGCAACACTGCCATGCTGGCTGCTATTTCATTGTAGTCTTCACCAGTTTTCTCTCTGGAGAGGCTCCAATCCTTTACTGCAACAGTGTTGGAGATCAGATCTCCGTAGCCGGAGCGGAGCAGTCTTATGGGGCTATGCCGGAGAATAACCAGATCTGCAACTATCGCTGCAGGAGGTTTTGCCGTTACGGATATTGGCTTTCCGGCCTCTTTGAAGCTAGCTATTGGGGATGCAATACCATCATGAGAGGCAACGGTTGGGACACTAATAAAGGGAACATTCATTTCCGAGGCAAAGACCTTTGCGACATCCAAAACCTTTCCACCACCAACTCCCATCACGCAGTCTATATCCCTATATCCCAGGTCAACGATAAGCCTCCTAACTTCTCCCATTCCCCCCTCCTGAACGAAGTGAATTCCTGCAAGGCTGGCATCTATTCTCTCCTTTATCTTCACTGCAACAAGCTCATAGGATGTTTTTCCGGTGATGAGATATACACTGGAAAGATCGAGGTTCTCGATTATATCGCCTATGTACTTTCTAGGCCCCTCTCCGATTTCAACGAAAAGAGGCATGTCTACCGTGTTCAGAAATTCCCTCTTCAACTTTCTCTTCATCTAAATCCTCCTAAAACTTTAGTTAGAGTTCTGCGGCGAGCTTTTCCAACCTTTCGATTCGCTTCTCTACAGGTGGATGGGTAGAGAATAGGGAGAGTATCGAATCCCTTGAGAGGGCTGGAATTATGAAGAAGGCATTCAGACCTTCAGCCTCCTTCTTGTATTCTGGGTGTATCCTCTCCATTTTTCCGGATATTTTTAGCAAAGCTGAAATCAAAGCATTGGGGTTTCTTGTGAGGTAAGCGCTTCCCATATCGGCTGCAAACTCCCTGTATCTGCTTAAAGCCCTTATGAGCAGAAAGCTAATCAGCCATACCAGAGCTGAGACGGCGAATATTATCAGGTTTGCAGAGCCTTGCTCCCTCCTGCCGTATCCGAACATCCCCGCAAACATAGCCCATCTCATGATGAACCATGCAACGGTTGAAAGGAAACTGGCTATCGTTATCACCGCGACATCTCTGTTTTTCACGTGGCTGAGCTCGTGGCCAAGAACTGCTTTAATCTCTTCAGCATTGAGTGTTCTCAGCAATCCAGTCGTAACGGCTACAACAGCATTCTTCGGATTTCTTCCCGTTGCAAAGGCGTTTGGGACTGGGGTGTCAACAATTGCTATCCTCGGCATCGGCAGGTTTGCGGCCATAGTCAGCTCTCTAACCATTGAATATAGCTCTGGAGCTTCGCTCTCTTCAACAATCTTTGCCCCGCTGGCGTAAAGCACTATCTTATCGGAGAAGTAGTACTGAATGAAGAGAAAGATTGCTGCAAAGGCTATTAAACCGGTATATCCTACTCCAAACGCAAAAAGGATCGTTAGGAAAGCTAGGTATATGATACCCAATAAGAACATCGTCAAGAACATTCTAAGCGTTAGCCCCCTATCTCTGACCCATCTCATAATTGGATTGTAAATTTTGCTGTATTTAAATTCTGCCTCCCACGTCATTTATTGAGAGATAAAATAAAACTCTTAAATTCGTTTATGTCGAGATACCCCGTCTCTATTTTGGTTACATTTCCATCCGGGCTGAGGATTATGTAGGAGGGAGTGACAAAATCCAAATGATTTTTCTCAAAAGCTGGGACAAATTTCATAACGATTTTGTCGGTTCTCACATTCACTTTCACGGGAATAAACTTGCTGTTTAATAAACTGGCAATTTGCTTGTCAGAGAAAACTTTTGAACTCATCAATCTGCAATAGGGGCAGCTATCGGAGTAAAAATATACGAAGATTGGTTTTTTTGTTTCCTTGGCAAGTGTGTTTGCCTGATCGAATTCTTTCCACTCGACGAGTTCTTGGGTTGCATACATTTGGGATGCTATAACGAGGATGAAGCCTGAGATTATCAGAATCAAGGCAAGCTTCCGGATCATTGGAACACCTTTGCTTAGGAATATTTAACTATATTTAACTATTTTTAGCTTTCCCGTAGCCTTGAAAATACCAGCTTTGAAAATACACTGATAAAAGCCCTGACAAAGGAATTTCGACGAAGGAATTTTATACAAAAAAGTTGAGAATTCATTGCCCGCCCGCCATGAGTTCTCTGATGCGATGAGGGGAACGCCACTGGGCGGGCAACATACTAAAGTAACGTGCCAGAGAATAGAGACATACTAGGGCAGCGTACTACGGCATACTAGTTCTCTCGATCCTCATCATCGGTTGGCTTGTAAACGACTTCGATGTTCGCCTCTTTTAAGAACTCCAGACCCCTCTCATCCGCATACCGCTTTCCGTAAACAACCTTCTTTATCTTAGCGTTGATAATCATCTTGGCACACATTATACACGGCTGATGGGTTGTGTAGAGCGTCCCACCTGCTATGCTGACTCCATGAACGGCAGCTTGGATTATAGCATTCTGCTCAGCATGAACGGCTCTGCAGAGCTCATGCCTTTCTCCCGATGCTACGTTAAGCTCTTCCCTCAAACATCCTATGTCGAGGCAATGTGGCAAACCGGTCGGCGCTCCGTTGTAACCAGTCGATAGGATGCGTTTATCCTTTACTATCACCGCCCCGACGTTCTGTCTCAAACAAGTGGATCTTCTAGCTACAACCTTTGCTATGTCCATAAAATAGGTGTCGATATCGGGTCTTTCTTTTGATTCTGCTCTCTTCACTTTCTTTACGATGTCTTTCTCTGCGATTTCAGTATCTACCATACCAATCTCTCACAACTCACTCTCAGGGGTTTTATGTTTTTCGTGTTTGGAAAAATTGGGGAAGAGTTTGGGGGAAGAAGATAGAGAGATAGAAAACTAAAAATATCCTAGCCGCATATCTGTTTTGATTATTTTTGAAGGTGATGGAATGGCAAAAAGAGCAAAGCTTGTCAGCGATATCGTGGAATTGGTTCCGATTCTTCAGATATTCTCAACTCAATTGTATAGGAGGGTCTACGAATCTTTGCTTGACAGGTGGATGACCTACGATGAGCTCGTTAACGAGTTCGGGGATGGTGTAGAGGAGGCTTTGAAAATCCTCAAGCACGCAGGAATGCTTGAGGTCAAGTGGAGAATGCCCGAAAATCCAGGCGGCAAACCTGAGAAGGAGTACCATGTCAGCTACACCCATCTGAGCGCTAATTTCTTCGCTTCGCTCAAAGACCTGAACAAGATCCTTGAGGTGATATTTCTGCCCGATGACGAGCTTGAGGAGATAGTTTCGAAAATAATCCAAGAGATAAACATTGGAAGGATGTCCGTGCCGCACATAAGCAGGAGTTTGCAGCTGGATCCGCTTTTTATAAGGGCTGCAGCAAAGAGATCATTGAAATTGAATATCAAAGGCCAGCTTGTGGAGATTGCCAAGAATGAAGAGATTTAAGTTACCCAGTTACTTAAAACCACTCTTTTTTTGATTTTTGAATGTTGATGAAGGAGAAATCCAAAAACCAGTGAAACAATGAAGAAGTTCAAAACCTTGCGGGATCTTCTGAACTATTTTAGGTGGAATCCGGAGGAAGATCTTGGAGAGGTAATGATAGAATTCATTGACAGGCCAAAAGGGATAAGAACAATAAAAGGAGATTCGATAAAGGACATAGGACATAAGTTTATCTATCTCGAAGATGACACGCCTCTGCCCCTCCACCGCATAACTAGAGTTGTCTACAAAGGAGAGACCTGGTGGGTGAAAAAGGGCTAGAGTATAGTTTGAGTATAATTGGGAGATGGTTCGATGGGGAATGATAAAAATAATAAAAGTAATGCCAAAATCGATACTAAAACCGATACAACTAAAGCAAAAAATAAGGAGAAGGTCAGAATAGTCAGAAGCAGATTCGAAGAAGAGATGGATAAGCTGGCATTGGAATTCTCTTCATCGATTAAGGATGATGAGAAAATCTTTTACTACGACTTGCTTGTGGATTTTGCCCATGTCATCGGGCTTTACAAGATGAAACATCTCACGAAAGAGGAAGCGAAAGAGATACTCCTCGGCCTGATGAAGATCAGGGATGATGGTTTTTCCAAATTGGATGTTAACTATGAAGACATTCACGAGGCGATAGAAGCTGCTCTCTCGAAAATCACCGATAAGGCTACAAAAATGCATACCGCCCGCTCGAGAAATGATGAGGTTGCTGCCTGTCTGAGACTTTTCGCCAGAGACAGGTTGCTTGCGATAATGTTCAGCCTAATCGAGCTCCGGAAAACGATTCTGGATCTGGCAAAGGAAAATATCGAAACGATAATGCCCGGCTTCACCCACCTCCAGTATGCTCAGCCCACTCGCTTGAGTCATCATCTGCTCGCTTACCACGACATGCTCAAAAGAGATTATGAGAGGGCCTTAGAATGCTTCAAAAGGGTAAATCTCTGCCCTCTTGGAGCTGCTGCCTTCGCATCCACTTCCTTCAGGCTTGATAGAGGTCTTACGGCCAAGCTTTTGGGTTTTGACGGGATCGTAGAGAATTCGATGGATGCCGCTGCATCGAGAGATTTCGCAATCGAATCGATCTTCGTTTGCTCTTCAATAATGCTCTCATTGAGCAGAATAGCTGAAGAGATCGTTCTTTGGAGCTCTGAATTCGATTTTATGGAGCTTGCAGACAGCTATGCTTCATCTTCCAGCATTATGCCCCAGAAGAAAAACCCCGATATTGCCGAGTTAATCAGGGCGAGAGCTGCAAGAATTTGCGGGAATCTGACTTCTGCAATGATGATCTACAAAGCGATGCCCTTCGCGTACAACAGAGACTTCCAGGAGATGAATCCGTTGCTTTACTTCAGCCTCGAGAGTGCTGAACTCTGCACGATCTTGATTTCCAGAATGCTTGAAACGGCAAGGTTAAAACGAGAGAAGATGGAGGAGAAAGCATCAAAGGGATTCTCAACAGCTACCGACATTGCTGATTTGCTGGTTCAAAAGGCAGGAATTCCCTTCAGGCTCGCTCACAGAATAGTCGGCTATCTTGCGTCGCATGGAATTGAAAATCCGAGTTTGGGTAAGCTTATCAAAGCTGCGGAGGAAACTGCTGAACCGTATGTTTCAGCTATAAAGGATAAAATATCGGAAGAAGACCTGAAATTTGACGCTGAGAAGGCTGTGGAAAGCCGTAAAAATGTTGGCTCCCCTTCAAAGGTGGAAGTGGAAAGAATGATCGCTGAGAGGATTAAAATTCTAGAAAAAGATCAAAACGAGCTTGAATCGAGGGTCGAGAGGGTCTCTGAGTCCCTTGAAATGCTTTATAAGGAGATTCAGGGTGTAGTTGAGTTATAAGGTGATATTAATGGTGGCAGCCAAAGATAGGGAAGAACTAATCGGGAAAAGAGTGAGGGTTAAAGTTAAAGATAAGATTTTTGAAGGAATCGCAATGCCAACCCGCTCGGACAGCCTCGTTTTGAAGCTAGACAGCGGATATAACGTAGGACTGAAAGATTACGAAATCCTCGAAGTATTTGAGGTGGAAAGCGTAAGCATTCCCGTGGAAAAATTCGAAAAGCATCCTGGCCTGCCGAATCTAAAAATAATCTCAACAGGAGGAACAATTGCAAGCAAAGTGGATTACAGGACGGGAGCTGTTACTAGCCAGTTCTCCTCAGAAGAAATTCTTTCGGAGGTGCCAGAGCTTAAAGAAATCTGCAACGTGGACTCGATGCTCCTCTACAACATCCTTTCAGAGAACATGAAACCGGCGAACTGGATCGAGCTGAGCAGGGAGATCTACAAGAGCATAAAAGATGGTTTCGATGGTGTTATCGTAACTCACGGCACAGATACGATGGCGTATACGAGCTCCGCCATAGCCTTCATGCTCTCAACTCCAGTTCCAATTATATTCGTGGGCTCGCAGCGAAGCTCAGATAGGCCTTCAAGCGACGCTACGATGAATTTGCTTTGCGCTGCCCATGCAGCAAGCTCGGAGCTTGGAGAGGTTGCTGTGGTTATGCACGCAACGACGAGCGATAACTACTGTCACATTCATAGGGCCGTTAAAGTCAGAAAGAATCATACCTCGAGGAGAGATGCATTTCAATCGGTAAATCAGCTCCCCATTGGTAGGGTTGAATACCCCTCAGGAAAAATTGAGTGGAACATTGATTTCATGAAGAGGGGCGAGAGAGAATTGGAGCTGAAGGACAAACTTGAGGAAAAGTGCATCCTCATAAAGTTCTTCCCCGGGCTTTCGCCGGAGATTCTCGATTTCTACTATGAGAAAGGCTACAAGGGATTCGTGCTCGAAGGGACTGGTTTAGGCCACGTCTCAACGGACTGGATCGAAACCCTCAGCAAAATTTGTGAAGATAGCCTGGTTGTGATGACTTCTCAATGCATATGGGGCAGAATCTGCGATAGAGTTTACGATACCGGAAGAGATCTGTTGAAGGCTGGAGTGATTGAGGGCGAAGACATGCTGCCGGAGGTTGCTCTGGTGAAGCTAATGTGGTTGCTTGGAAACTATTCGCTTGAGGAGGCAAAGGAACTCGTGAAGCATAATTTCGTCGGAGAAATCAATCCGAGAACTTCTTATTGATTTTATGAGTTTGTTGTGTATAATTTGTATAACTATCTATAATTAGTTTGAAAAATCGAGAGTCGAGTAGGGTAAATGAATGGTGTGAAAATGGGTTTTTTAATTAGGTTTGTTGGTTCTATTGGTTACATTATTCCTTTACTCGAATCTTATTCCACACTTCCTGCATTTCATCGAATAAAGGCCGGAAATCACCCTCTTCATCTTTTCTTTCTGTTCATCGCTGAACTCGAAAGATGGGTTCTCCATTTTTTCCATCTCTTCCCTCGACGGTATTTCCAAGGAATACCATTTTTTGTTGGTAAGCAAATCCGTTGCTTCAGTTTCCATCCAGTTCGTCGCAATTGCTATTCTTGGTGAGGGATGGAGAAGTTTTGAGATTAAGACTGCAAGCCTAGCTGTTAGTGTTATGGTCTCGCTGGGGGAATCGCAGAGGATGAGGATTTTGTTGAAATCTTGAATTTTCACGAGCAAATCGATTAAAACGATCCCGTAATCCTCGCCTAAATCAAAAACGATATCCTCAGTTATCTCATTCCCCGAATAACCTTTTGATGTTAGAAGGTTTTTAAGCTTGCCCTTAACTTCCTCCTTGCTAATGTAAGGGATGATCCTCTCATCTGACATTATGGTTAGAGGTATTTTAGAGTTAAATTAGTTTTCGAGGGTTTTGGGGGTGTGATGTTTATGCCAAACATCTGCAATGCATTCTGAAACCAGATAAACTAGCTTTCTTCAGCAACCGGATAAGTCTCCTTCGTGATGAAAGAGCAAACCAATGAAATCATGGCAGCGATGAAACAGAACTTGAAGGCTATCGCATAGGCTTCGACAGGATAAACTCCTCCTACTTTGCCAACCAAATCCATCAGATATCCCATCACAGTCTGGAAGACCGCTCCTCCTATGAAGGGGAATATGTTGACCATGCTCGTCGCTATTCCGGTTATCGCAAGGGGAAAGAGTTCCTTCGTTGAGGTGAAGGTTATGATCAGCACTCCGCCGGAGAAGCCGATGATGAAGGAAAGCAGATAAAGCATGGGAATGCTTAATCCAGCTGTGATAAATGCAATCGGAATCCATGTGAGGAAGTAAATGATCGTGAAGATCACCAGCGTCTTCTTTCTGGATTTCAAAATTTTGTCGGAGAGAAAACCTATTATCGGGCTGCCCACCATCATCCCTATGCCAACCATCATCAGTATCGCACCGGCTTCAGCCTTATTCAATCCGTAGACTTCCATGAGATACGGTCCACCCCATAAACCTTGGTATCCCATTATACCGCCATACTCGAAAAAGAACCATATGCCAAGGGGCCAGAAGTATTTGTTTTTCAGAACGCTCTTTATTCCCTCCTTAATTTTTACCTCGGCCTTTCCTGCTTTAACCACCGGCTTCAGCCCTACAGAAGCTGGAGAATCCCTGACTATGACCCAGCAAAGGATTGCAAGAATCAAGGTTACGATTCCTATCACCAAAAACGAGTTCCTCCAACCGAAAAAGATCACCATCATCGCAAGCGGATAGGCTGAGGAGATAGCCCCGAAGTTTCCTACCGCAAGCAGCACCCCTGTCAGACTTGCAAACTCGTGCTCCCTGAACCACTGGGAGAGGATTTTAAGCGTTGGAATGTAAACGCCTGAGACTCCTATGCCCATAAGCAGTCTCGCGACCAAGGCCATCTGGAAATTCGCTGCCAGGCCGAAAAGCGTGGCCCCTACAAAAGCTATGAAGGTGAAGAAGGTTGCCGTCTTCCTCGTGCCGAGTGTGTCGGAGAGTGTTCCGACGGGTATCTGCATGACTGCATATGGGTAGAAGTACAGAGAGGACATGAGTCCTATCGCAACAGCCGAAACAGCAAACTCAGCCATCAACTCTTTTGCTATTACAGCTGAAGAGGTGCGATGGAAGTAAACGAAGAAATATATAGCCGCGAGAATTCCGAAAATAATCCAGCGATGGCTATACGTATACTTCACGATCTCACCTTTGGACAATTACACCAATCGATTAATACGCTCACTTAACATTGCTCATGATAAATTGATATAGAAATAGATAAATTTTATTGCTATTCTGGAAATTTTGGGAGATTGAAAGTCCGAAATTAGAAATTGGAAATTGAAAAACTTGTGAAAATTTAGTAGAAACTTGATGGAAATTGAATTGAAAATCAGAAATCGGTAGCTTTAACTTCTCAAGATCAAACTTTCTTTATGACTCAAACAATTATCGTAGTCGGTGGACAGTGGGGGGATGAAGGTAAAGGAAAGATCGTCGATTTTTTGGCTGAAAAGGCTGATGTTGTAGTCAGATATGCGGGCGGTAACAATGCTGGCCATACCGTTGTCGTTGGCGAGAAAAAATTCAAGTTCCATCTAATTCCCTCGGGCATAGTTCATCAGAAACTTAACGTAATCGCAAACGGGACTGTTGTTGATCCTGAGGTTCTTGTTAGCGAGATTGACAACCTCGAGAGGATGGGCTTCAAGATAGATGAGAGTAAACTCGTGATCTCTTCAAATGCCCATACGATTTTGCCGAAGCACAAGGAGGAAGACAACCCTCAGAAAAGCGAGCAAGCAAAGAAAATCGGAACAACTGGAAGGGGAATAGGGCCTTGTTATAGGGATAAGATTGCCAGAACTGGAATGCGAATTTCTGAGTTTGTGAAAGCAGATTCGGAGATCGCAACGAGGCTGAGGCCGTTAGTCAAGGATACATGCTTCATCATAAACAAGGCGATTGATGAAGGCAAGCGGGTTCTTTTTGAAGGAGCCCAGGGAACCCTGCTTGACATAGATCACGGAACCTATCCATTCGTTACTTCCTCGAATCCAACAGCCGGAGGTGCTTTAACAGGAAGCGGAGTGGGGCCAACTAAGATCGATTCGGTAATAGGGATCTTCAAAGCCTATACTACCAGAGTTGGAGCGGGACCTTTCCCCACTGAGCTTGGAAGCGAGGAACAAACGAATGCCGAAGGAAGATGGGAAGATATAGCTGCTAACTACGAAAAAGCTCTGGAGGAGGCTTTGGGGAAGGCAAACGAAGGCGATGAGTACTACCAAGGAAAGTACATGAGGCTGAAAGGAGTAGAATACGGAACAACAACAGGAAGGCCTAGAAGAACGGGATGGTTCGATGGGGTGGCAGCGAGATATTCTGTCATGATAAATGGAATGTCGGCCATGGCGATCATGAAGCTCGACGTGCTTGGGGGGCTAAGAAAAATAAAGATCTGCACCGCTTACGAAGTTGATGGAGAGGTAACAGAGAACTTTGTCCTCAACACGGAGAAGTTATGGAAGGTTAAACCGATTTACGAGGAGATGCCGGGCTGGGAGGAAGACATAAGCGGGGCAAAGTCTTACGAAGATCTGCCGGAGGAAGCTCAAAACTATCTGAAAAGAATTGAGGAGATCGCGAATGCGAAGATTGCGATAGTTTCTGTCGGGCCAAGAAGAGATCAGACGATTATACTTGATGAAAAACCTTTATTCGATTGATAGGTTGAATCCAATTGATGGCAAGTTGACTAAAATTGACGGGTGATGGGATCAGCTACCATACTAAGAAGTAAAAAGCTTACAAGTTAAAGCAGAAACATTCGGTTAAAAATATTCTTAAGCAGAAAACTAGCAAATAACACCCCTCAAATAATTAAAAGTGTAGTCTACTATCTTTACCTCGTAAAATTCACCAAGCCTTGCCTCATCCAGAATAACAGGCCTGTACGAATCGGTTCTGGAGAGGTAACCTTTCTTACCGGCTTTCGTAACGAGAACGCGGTAACGCTTTCCGAGATGTTTTGAGTTGTTCTTTTCTCCCATCTTTTTTGCAAGCTCGGTGAGCTTTCTGCTCCTCTCCTTCTTTATCCAGTCAGGCATGTCCTTGAGCTTTGCTGCAGGAGTTCCTTTGCGAGCTGAAAAACGGGTTATATTGACGATGTCAGGCTTTATTTTTTCGATCAGCTCATAGCTTTTCAAAAATGAATCCTCGTCCTCGCCGGGAAAGCCGACTATTATATCCGTTGAGAAAACCAGATCGGAAAATTCCCTTCTGAATCTTTTAACAACCTCCAAAAATTCTTCAACCGTGTATTCTCGCATCATTTTTTCCAGAATTTCATTATCTCCACTCTGCACGGGCAGATGAAGGAACTTGTAAATTTTCTCACTTTTGAAAGCCTCAACAAGCTCGTCAAGGATTTTCAAAGCGTTATTCGGATTCATCATCCCCACTCTAACTCTAAACTCCCCCTCTACTTCCGAAATCTTATCGAGCAACTCCGCTAGATTTCTTCCGTTGTCGAGTCCGTAGGCTGCGGTATCCTGCGATGTAAGCTGGATCTCCTTGAATCCATCTTCAACAGCTTCTTTTACCTCTTCAACTATGTTTTCCAGCTTGAAGCTGAAAAGCCTGCCCCTGGCAAATCTTGTGGCACAGTAAGAGCATTTTCCAACGCAACCCTCTGATATCGATACGATCGCTATGCTGTTTTCCCTTAGCCTCTCTTTAAAACACCTCAACTCTGACTTATCTAGCTTGTTTCTCTTCCTTACATCGGCCTTTTCCCCAGCCATGATCGCTTTAACGATCTCCGGAAGAGCGTTGAGGTTGTCTGGAGTAAGAACTCCATCCGAGATTCCATCAACACTCGGACTTATCCTTGGAAGGCATCCCGCTAAGATGACTCTCTTGCCCAATTTCTTGATCTCCTGCAGCCTCCTCAAAACCTTTCTTTCGGTATGCTCTATGACTCCGCATGAGTTTATTATCGCGATATCGCAGCTCTCGAAGTCTGATAGTGCAAAATACCTTTTAGCGAGACCGCGAATTATATCTGAATCCGCCTGGTTGCTCGTGCAGCCGTAGGTTTCGATGTAAATTTTTGGTTTTGTTTCTGAACTTGTCCCCGAATTACCCATCGCCTAAGATTGGCAACTTCTGATTAAAAAGCTACTGCTCACTGAGTTTATCGTATGAAATCTTCCCGCTTTAAACCACAGCAATAAAGTAATATATTCTCCCGGCAAACTGAATTCGAATGCTCTGGGTTGAGAAATATCGGCCAAAAAAGCTTGAAGATGTTGTAATATCGAAAAAATTACTTGATGAGATTCTGGAGTGGGCTAGAAACTGGGATTCCCATCGCAAGCCTTTATTGCTTGCTGGCCCACCCGGTACGGGAAAAACGAGCCTTGCTTTGGCCTTGGCTAGCAGTCTCGGATGGGAGACTGTTGAACTTAACGCGAGCGATCAGCGAAGCTGGGCTGTAATCTCGAGAATCGTCGGCGAAGGAGCTTTTAACGAAACTTTAAGCTTTGATGGGGAATTTATGCGATCATCGGAAGGAAAAAGGAAGGTAATAATTCTCGATGAGGTAGATAATCTGCACAAGAAGGAGGATGCAGGAGGAGAGGGAGCTCTGCTAAAGATCATCAAAAGAAAACCCCTGCAGCCCCTTATTTTGATCGCCAACGATCCCTTCGCGTTATCGAGAGAGCTAAGGGGACTCTGCAAGGTTGTTAATTTTAGAAGAGCCGATTACCGCTCGATAGTCAAGGTTTTACAGAGAATTTGTTCGCTTGAGGGGATAAAGGCTGATAAGGATGCTTTATTGCTTATCGCCAAAAACAGCGGAGGGGACTTAAGGGCAGCGATAAACGATCTGCAGGCTGCAGCTGAAGGAAAGAAGAAGCTAACCGTTGAAGATGTCGCAACTTCAGTCAGAACCCAGCAAACGGACATATTCAAGGTCATCCAGAAAGTGTTCAAGAGCTTCGATCCGGAGGTTTATTCGACAGCAATGCTTCTCGACCAAACGCCGGAAAACATAATCTGGTGGGTGAGCGAGAATCTTCCGCTGGAGTATGAAGGCGAGGATTTGCTCAAAGCCTCTCTTGTGCTATCAAGGGCTGACATCTTCCTCGGAAGGGTTAAAAGGAGACAGTACTATCGGTTGTGGAAGTATGCGGCATACCTCATGACAGTAGGTGTGCAGCAGACCAAGAAAGAGCCGAGAAAAGGTTTCACGAGGTATAAGGTTCCTTCGATGTGGCAGAGGTATGCCTATACCAAATCGAAAAGGGAGAAGTTGAAGAAGGTTCTGCTGAAAATTGGAAGGTTCTCGCATCTCTCATCCAAAAAGGCTTACGCTGAGATGTTTTATTTAGTAAGGAATTTGCTGGTTGAACTGGATATCGAGAAAGCTGCTAAGATAGCAGCGTTCTACGAATTCGATACCGATGATCTGGAGTTCATAACCGGGGATGGCAAGAAAGCGGAGAAAATTTGGAGGTACATCGAAGAAAACAAGCTGCATAGAATCGATGAAAGCTTTCTTGCGAGTTATGAGGCCTATGAGGGTTACGAGACTGGAGTTGAATCCCGGGAATCGGACGTAGAATTTGAAGCAGATGTAGAATCCAAGGAACCGGACGAAGAGAGAAAAGAGAAGAGAGGTAAGGAAAAGAGAGCAAAGACAACGACTCTAGACTCGTTCTTCGGTTCTGCTTAGACAAATTCATCTTTACGGTCTTTCCCCTCTAAAACTCCATAGGTATTTTGAAAGGTTTTCAGCCATTTCGACAACCTCTTCTGGAGTTAAACTCTTGAGCCACTCGATAATTCCATCGTCATAAAGCATTTTCTCACTCAAAGGAACGCTTATCCCGTCCGGCTCATAGTTTTTCATGTGTAAACAGCCTAATGGAACTCTCGCCAGTTTTCCGCTTGGAGTTTGGGAAGGGTCGATTATGATGTAGTTATCCTTTTTCTCGTGCCCGCCCGTAACCTTAAAATCTACCATTTGCCTAATCTTTCTCACCCAGACATCAGTCCACGATTGAAATAGTACCGTTTCCGAATGAAACTGGAGCTTTTCGTAGAAATCAGCTGGTTGAGGCTTTGAAAGAAAGCAGTAAACGTGAAAGCTTGAACCCGTCCAGTAAACTGCAATCGATTTCACGATCGAGAATTCATCATCTTCTATTTGCTTTTCTATCAGCTCAACAAGGAGCCTCGTAACTTTCAGCGATTTAAGCGGTGAAAGATTCCTTCTGTCAATATCGATGAAAATCCTTTCGATCGCTTTGCCTTCCCCCTCTCCATTCGTAGCGTAGTAGAACTCCGAGTACTTCCGGGGAACGAAATATCTCCAGAGTTTAATTTGTCTTTCGTTCAGCTGATCTTTTACCTCGTTGAGGTGGTGACCTGCCCTAAGCTTGAGAAATTCTTCGTCAATCTGTCTGAAATCTTCAATCCATAATTCTCCAAGCTTTCCAGCTCGATTTAGGAAGTAAGGGATCTTTGCTTTAGGTACCCAGGTTTTGGATGCTATTTCCTTTCCTTTTAAGAATTCCTCAAGATATGGGGCTATTTTGCTGTATAATCCTAAAACATCGAGTTCGCCAAATGGTTTTAGAATCTCTGTTTTTTTGCTACTCATTGCATCTAGTTTAGTTTAAATAACACTTAAATTTTGACCCACATCTAGTTGATGATTTCGTGTTCAACCCCATTTTAGGACTTGGTCCTCTCAAATTGTTGCCTAAAGTTTTTTATTATTCCAGAATACTTGTTTTATGCCTAGAGAACCCATATATTTCGAGTCGATTAAAGTAGGAGAGGAGATCGAGTCGATTCCAAGAACGATAGTTGAATCGGATATCTGGCTTTTTGCCTATCTTACCGCCGATTTCTTTCCACTCCATACAGACGTTGAATTTGCCAAAAAAACACCCTTTGGGCAAAGAATAGCTCAAGGAATGCTCGTGCTATCCATAGCCCTTGGAATGGTGGATCAGGTTATTCTCTCCAAATACGATGTGAGCTCAGTGGTGGCTTTTTATGGACTCAGGGATGTAAGATTTTTGCAACCGGTTTTTATAGGAGACACGGTGAAAGCTGTGGCAAAAGTTGTGGATAAAAAAGAGAAAGGTAGAGATCTAGGGATCGTTACATACCAGCTGGAAGTAAGAAATCAAAAGGATGAGGTTGTTTTAACCGCTGAATACTCTGCACTCATTCGGAGAGCTCCCCCAGAATAATCTCTTTCAATTTTATCCTATCTGCTTTTCCGAGTCTTGTTAGGGGGATTGATTCTCTAATCAGTATTTTCTTCGGAATCTTGAAGTCTGCGAGCTCTTTTTTGCAAGCCTCAATGATTTCCTCTTCAGCCACGCTCTCCCCAGGCTTTGGAACGATTACCAGCCAGACAACCTCCCCGTAGATCTCGTGAGGGATGCCAAAAGCTGCAGCAATTGCAACCTTGGGGTTTTTCATCGCAACCTCCTCAACCTCTGAAGGCAAGACTGTATAGCTGCCAACCCTTATTACTTCTTTTTTCCTTCCTACGATGTACAGTTCGTTTCCCTTCATGTATCCAAGATCACCGCTTATCCAGAATCCATCCAAAAATCCTTTTTCCGTTTCTTCAGGCTGGTTAAAATATCCCTTACTAACCATTGGCCCTTTGACAAGTACCTCTCCAACCTCCCCCTCTTCCACTTCTTCACCCTTCTCGTTTACTATCTTTATTTCAACTCCCTCGAACGGCACCCCTACGTAACCCTCTACAAACTTTTCCGCTGGATCGTCAGGCAAAGAAAAGGTTGCAAACCCAGCAGTTTCAGTGGAACCATAGCCTACGCCAATTTTTTCACACCACGATGCCATACGCTTTAGAAGTTCAGGATTGAGTTTCTCTCCTGCTGTAACAAGCAGCTCAACTGGTGGTAGGGTTAAATTGGAGCCTGCCGCGATTGAGAAGATCAACGCAAACATGGTTGACACTCCACCGAAAAATGGTATCCTTTCTTCTGAAAGCTCTTTTAGGACTATATCTGGTCTCCAGTGATCAATTAAGACCATTTTAGAACCATTAATCAATCCAACGGAAAAAAGCTCTGTTGTCCCACCGACATGACTTGGAGGTAGATGGACGAGAGACCTCATTCTTTCTTCCCTTCCTAAATAACTCAAAATGCTCTTCAGCTCGCCGATCGCCATCGATATGACGTTTTTGTGAGATAGCAGCGTGGCTTTTGGCACTCCCGTTGTACCACCTGTAAAGATTATCAGAATGTCCTCATCCGGTGATTGGGTGGTGGTAGTAGAATTAGAATCCCTCAAAGGTTCCCCCTCAAGAAGGTCTTTAAAGTAAGGTTCTGAGTTTAGGAAAAAGACCTCTGGATTACCGATTTCTGATTTAATCTCAGCCAAGGTGGATTTTATGTCATTTTCTTGAAAGCTATCGAGTGCTATTACCACTTTAGGCCTTGCATGGCCAAGAAATCCCCTGAGTTCGGCAGCTCTATACCTCACATCCATTGGCACACAAATTGCTCCCACCTTGGAGCATGCTACGAATGTGTAGGCATATTCCGGGCTCATTGGGAGTATGGTTGCAACTCTATCTCCTTTCTTTACTCCTACTTTGACAAGGGATGCGGCTAATCTATCAGCAAAATCCTTGAACTTTCCGTAGCTGATCTCCTCGCCCCTGAATTTTAAAGCTGGGTAGTTTCTATCGACTTCTGCCCAATAGTCAAGATACTGCCACAAAAAATCGAATTCTTTTATTATGCTCTCCTTCATGTTTCGATTTCAATTTTGTAATAATTAAATTTTATGATTTACATTCTCTTACTTGTTCAATATCTCGCTTAGTCCGTTAGTAATTAATCTAAAAAGAGTTCAGACGTATGAGGGTTAGAAGGCCATTCTCAAAGGGTTACCTTAAAGTGTGAGGTATCATCGGTGGTGTTTTACTCTTTCTCTGATTTTGAGATGGGAAATGAAAAAGAGTATCCCAGAAATAATCAAGAGATGGGGAGTGTAACCAAGGTTAAAATAGGGTAGAAGTTTTTTAGGATTTGGATGATCCCAAATGACTCCATATTTATCAAACATCAGAAAATTATAAATCATTTTGTAATAAAGTATATAAACTACTCCTAGAGCAATTAAGGAAAATGAGGCTAATAAAGTTATTTTTCTTAATTTAAAACTCAGCGGAATTGTAACGAAACAAAGAATTAGTAGTAGATCCTTTAGATTTTCAAGGATTGATAATTTACTGAAGTATAATTGATTTTGTTCAGTAATATCAACTATTATTGCAAAATACTCTTTCAGTTTCCAGATATCAAAAACAGATATTTGATCGGTTCCGATGTAAAACAAAGGAGAGAGCAGAGCTAAAATAAAAATTACTGTTCTTGTCACTTTGAAATAAATCTCGTCCATCCCACCACCGCTTTTATCTTGTTAGGAGATCGTGTTAACGAGTAGTTAATTAGCTTAACTGATTATCTATCTATAAGGTTATTTTCACTTCACTCTTCAACTCTTATGTATTTCGATTTCAACCTACTCACTATGAGTTGGATCAAGTTAAAAAATAGAATTTGACGGCAGGAACGAAATCATAGAGCCGACTACACTGCATTTAAATAGGAAATCGCTCATAAAAAACTCAGTGATACAACAATTCTGAGAGGGAAAGGAATAACAAGGGAAATGTTGAAGAAGGACTTCATGGCTCTGACTGATGGAGGTAATCTAGATACTACTTCTAAATGGTTACTTAGGTGGGCAATTACCATGAAATGGCCTAAGATTGAAGATAGAAAATGGATTACAAAATCGAAAACAAGATGATGATCACAAAAAGTTTACCCAATAATAAGGTTTGGTGAAGAAAATTATAGGAAAGGTTGCTCAAGTTTACCGGGCCAAAAATATGGCAGAGATGCTTTTTTTAAAATGGATGAGGAGCTTAAGAAACTTAAGCATAAGGTAGAGATAAAAGATTACTTATAGGGCCCTTACCAAACTAACACTCAGCCAACCTCTGCAAAGCTTTCTTCTC
>JACDNU010000033.1 GCA_017656505.1 Archaeoglobus sp.
AAAAGAAGGTATTGCAGAGGTTGGCTGAGAGTTAGTTTTGTAAGGACCCTATATATATTAATTAAACTGACATGTCAAAGGATGTCATCGAAAAACCCCGGGCATATTCTCGTGTACAAGATAGTCGAGCAATACGAATCGATAAGGAGGGGGCAGCTAATAGAGCTCGTCAAGAAATATTACAAAGAGATCTTTGGGAAAGAGGTCACTAGGGATGCCGTGATAAACTGGATAAGGGAGCTCAAAACAGGCGACAAGAGGTGCAGGCATCCCCTTCTCACATCGAAAGCCGGATATTACAGAATAAAGAGAAGGATCAGCCACGAAGGCATGAAAGGCCTTCTGAACGCCATAGACCAGCATCTCAGGCTTGAAAGCTTAACAAGACAGAACAGGATTCTGTCTGCAGAGTTAAGGATAAGACATACGGAGAAGCTCAAGGAAAGGGTGATAAATCCCTTAATACAGGCTTTAGAATTCCTGAACTTTGAAGAGGTTAGGGAGGAGGTACTGCTCGAAGACCTAGCAAACCATCTGCCTGCAGACATTAAGAATCCCGTTTCGCTGATGAAAAGAATCGAGGGGAAGAGGAGAGAGCTTGAGAGGAGAAAGAGGGAGCCGGAAAGGAGAATAAGGGATGCAATCCCGGATGAGTTCGCTGCCAAAGGATTTGTGGCTGAAGGGATAGCCAGAGTCTTTCTCGACCTGATAAAGCCTGCATTCAAAAAAAGAATGGAGGGTTGAGGAAGAGCATTAAAGCAGCGAAAATCGAGAACGGCGGGGTGTTCATGCCCTACTTGGTATACAGGTTCGATTCAAAAAAATTTCAAAAAAATAAAATTAAAATTAAAAATAAAAATGAGAAAAGGAAAGAAGAGATAAAGAAAGAAATAGAGAACGCACTGGAAAGCATGTTCAGGCAGATTGAGCAGAAATACTTCGATGAGTTCAGGAAGATAGCAAAGCTAGAGGAGGAGATTAAGAGGTTGAAGGTTGAGATGCTCAAAGCTCTCAACGAGTTGAGTGCCTACGAGATCCTGCCCGGAGCTTGCAAGTGCACTAGGCAAAAACTTTTATTTTTTGTTTTTAAAAATTAAAAAAGCAAGAGCTCTTTTCCGGGATTTATTAATTCGACAAGGTACGCCGGGGCTGGGACTTGAACCCAGGCGTCCCAGAAGGGACACAGGCTTTCTCGCAAGCCTTAGCGCCGCCTCAAGGCCTGCGCAGTGCCTCTCTGCCACCCCGGCTTAAGTTAATACTAAAAGTTGAGAATCAAGAAGATTAATAACTTTTGCCGTTAGCAACCCGTTAAATCGAGCAAAAGATTATATTTATCCCAGTTAAACTCTTAGGGGATGATTCCAATCATCAAAATCGATGGAAGAGAACTTCCAATACTCATTCACGGCACTTCCCCTTTCATTGGCGCAGCTCAATTTGGCTCTAGAGCTGAAGAATACCATAGGAGATTCTATCAAAACCCCATTTTAATGTCCCAATTTTTCGTTTATTTCTCATCGAAATGTTATCCATGCGTTCACATAACAACCCATCCCCCCATCATCGAGGCAACCGAAATAGCGTCTGAGATCAGAAGCATAAACGTGATAGCAACTGTAGAGGATGAAACTGATCTAGAGCTTATTGCGAAATTCGATCCACTAATTGTTTTTCTCCACGCCTCAGTAACAGATAGGAGCAATGCAAGAGAGATCGAAGAATTTGCGGAAGCTTGCAATGATCTGGGTTACATCCCAGGAGTTGCAACCCACAATCCCGGGGAGAGTATCCCCATGACAGACAAGATTAAAGCAATTAAGGCTTACATGGTGCCAATAAATCCCCTCGGTTTTTTGATGTCTCCTTCCTTCGATTCTACACTCATAGCCATCGAGAATGCGAGAAAGAATAACAAATATATCTTCGGCATGAAAACCCTTGCTGGCGGAAGAATAAACCCGTACAAAGGCTTTCCCTTTGCCCTTAATTACGCACACGCAATCATTGTTGGATTTACAGAGCTTAAGCAGATAGATGAGGCTTGCTCCCTTGTCAAAAAAATAGTGGAGGAGGACATATATTAACTACTAACTGAAACTTCGTCTCAGCTTAAATGACGTTCTCAGAATGCTCGAGCATTTTCAGCCTTCAACTCGTTTTCTATAGGAGTTTTCCTTAAATAATCAAATAGTTCGAAAGTATTTAAGATTTTTTGCACTATTCTTACTTAAAGGTTAATTTTATATACTTATACGTTATTAATCATTCCAATGAAGTCTGTAGACGAAAAAGATGTTAAGATAATAAAAATGCTGATGGATGATGCCAGAATCTCCTACACTAACATGGCAAAAAAGCTTAACATTACCGAAGCTGCCGTAAGAAAGCGAGTCAAGAATTTAGAGAGTAGGGGTGTAATAAGGAAGTACACTGTAGAAATTGACAGCTCAAAACTCGGATACAACATAATATCACTAACGGGAATCGACACCGAGCCCGAAAAGTTCCTAGATGTTGCAAAGAACCTCAAAAACGAGGATTTCGCCAAAAGTGTTTACATCACGACAGGAGATCATATGATAATGGCAGAAATCTGGGCAAAGGATGGAGATGAACTCACCAAAATAATCTCGGAGAAGATAGGAAAACTCCCCGGGGTAAAGAAGATCTGCCCGGCAATCATCCTCGAGAAGGTCAAATAAGATTGGAAGGCAAAACGAAGAAACTATAAAGCAAACAATAAAACAGAACTCTATCTGCAAGAGTAATTAGGTTTTTTAATCCAGATCTTCAACCAGCTCTGATGCTATCGGGGATCAGATATTACCTCAATTCAAGAAAGCAGATACTTGTAATCTCATTTTCAAGGTTAACGGATTCAATGGGTGGTGGAGCTGTTTATTTTGCTCTACCTCTTTTCATAAGCGAAATTAATCCCTCTGGCCTGCCAAACGCTTTCCTTGCCGGTTTAATAATCGCAACGTGGGGTATAGTTGCCACCATCGTTCAACCATTTTTCGGTCTGTGGATAGACAGGAACGGGAAACCAAAATTCCTACTCTTCATTGGCCTGTTACTCACGTCTTTTGTGATATTAGCATATATGCTCGTTACAGACCTATACACCCTCTTTACAGTCAGAATTGCCTTAGGAATAACTGAGGCGCTCACTCTTACGGCAGGAGCAGTTGTTATAGCTGCTCTTTCAAGAAGATCAGAGAGAGGAGAGAGCTTTGGAATCTTTTACACCCTAACGGATGTTGGTTTCGCCCTTTCCCCAATCCTAGCCGGAATTCTTCTGGAAAACTTAGGATTTAACGAGGTTTTCATTTCAGGAGCCGTTCTAACACTTCTAAGCGCAATCCTAGTTTTCAAGCTCGTCCCAGAAGTTGAAGCAAAAACAAGAAGGGAGAAAATCGAGATTTCAAGGGAGATATTTTATATTTCTCTCTCGCTATTCTTCTCCGTTGCAGCTCTTTCATCCATAGTTCCGCTGGAGGAGGGATTCATAGAATACATGCACCTCACGCCCCTAACTTTCGGAATTACCTATTCATCCTATATCTTCACGAGAACCCTTTTCAACACTCCAGTGGGAAAACTCAGCGACAGGATTGGAAGAAAGAAAGTTTTTGTAATTGGAACGATTCTTATCGGAATTTCCACGGCCTTCATCCCTTTCTGCAAAAACTTCGAGCAGATTTTTCTCCTTCGCAGTCTCCAAGGAGTTTTTGTTGCCCTAGTTTACTCTCCAGCAACCGCTCTGATAGCAGACAAAAGCGAAAAAAGCCTGGGAGTTGGAATGAGCGTAACAAATTCATCTCTAACCCTCGGGCTAGCTACTGGCCCAATAATAGCGGGAATTTTAGGAGGATTCATTGGGTTTTCAGCTCCATTTTACGTTTTCGGATTTCTAATAGTTATTTCTGGACTTATGGCCGTTTTTAAGGTCTCATAAGGATGTTACAAATATTAACCCTCTTCAGGAGCTTTCGGCAAATTTCCTCTTTGATTGCCACTTGATTACTCAAAAGATCTAATATTACTCAAAATCTACCTAAACCTTTCAGAACTGCAAAATCGAATCTGAAATTAAATCTGCAACGCTAACGTGGCTTATGGGGCTTAAGACGGTGTCAGTCCCAACAATCCCATCTATCCCAGCATGGTAGATCGACTTCAATGCCTCATTGGATAAGGCTGGATGCGTACAGACTGCGTAAATTCTTCTTGCTCCAGCAACTTTCAAAGCCTTCACAGCCTGAACAACCGTCCCTCCAGTGCTTATTATGTCATCCACGATGATTACATCCCTGTTAACCACCTTTTCCGGCACGGAATCAACTATAACATTCTCGGCGTCGATCCTTATTTTCCTCATAAGAGCGTAATCACACTCTAGTTTATCAGCAACGATTTTAGCCCAGTATTCAGCAACCTCATCAGCTCCAACGACGAAAGGCTTTTCCAGTATGAAATTTTCTGCCGCATATTCGGCAAGCAGGTGCATGGCAGTCACATCAACAACCTCGAAGTCGAAAATTTCGTCAAAATTTCGCTGGTGAAAGTCAACAACATACATCTTGTCCAATCCAGCCACCTTGAAAAGCTTTGCAATAGACTTCAGCTTTGCAGCTTCTCCACGAATAAACCTTCTCATTAGCCTCGAATATGGGAAATAGGGGAAGATACCAATAACTTTCTCTGCCCCTAAGTCTTTAAACGTGTCTATCAGGAAAAAAGATTCTATGATGAGCTCATCTGGAATATGGGCAAAAGAGTTGACTATAAAGACTTCCTTTTCTCTGACATTTTCCGAAACTCTAACATACTTCTCCCCATCTGGTAGCTTCTCAAGTTCAGCATAGCCTAGCTGGATACCTGTTTTTCTCGAGATGGGATAAGCAAGGATTCCTTGGGAGGCAGGAATGATTACTCTCATGGATGAAAGTCGGATAGAGAATTTTTAAGGCTTTCTAAGGCTAAGGAAATTTTGGAAGATAGGCTGAAAAACCAGATGTGACAACTAATCGATCAATCCTGAAAACATGCCAAAGGCCCCGTAGATATGTTTTTCAAACACCTGTTGCATGACTTGCAGTCACTCGGACTTTCCTTCCATTTTCTGGGAAGGTATGGATCGCGGATGAGGGGGCGGGCCATCGAAACAAGATCGCAGTAATCCCCAATTAACCTTTCCGCAACCTCTACGCTCCTTATTCCTCCCACCAGGATGACTGGAATTTCAACTTTTTCTTTAATCTTCTTTGCAAGATCCTTGAAATAGGCTTCGCCACTTTTCTCCACATTCTGACATACCACGTTGAACTTTGTGTACAGCCTAGACTCCCACATGCCAGCGCTGACTTCGATGGCTTCATACCCAGCATTTTCGAGTAGCTTCGCTATTCTGGCAGCCTCCTCAACCTCAAGACCGCCTGGAATGAAGTCGGCTGCATTCATCTTTACCATAACGGGGATTTTGCTCTTCTTTCTAATCCTCTCCATGATGTCCAGCAGAATCTTAGCCCTTTCCTGCCCAAACTCATCCCTCCTCCTGTTCGTATACGGCGAGATGAATTGGCTTAACAGATATCCATGGGCGGCATGCAATTGCACAGCATCAAACCCAGCTTTCTCAGCCCTTACAGCTGCTTTTGCAAAATCATCTATTATCTGATAGATCTCCTCCTTCGAGAGTTCCCTCGGCATAACCTTGGTTGTACCTTCCATAACCGCCGACGGAGCTACAGGATTGAATGGACTTTGTCGACCAGCATGAACGAGCTGTGCGATGAGCTTGACCTTCGGCTCCTCTTTGTCAGCCTTCTTAGCCTCATTTACGAGCTCGCTCAAGCCTTCGATGTGTTCATCGCTGCTTATTCCCGTCATATTTTTCATCGCCCTTCCTTCCTCGCTTACGAACATGAAGCCCGTGATAATTGTGCCGACACCACCTTCCGCGAGCTTTCTGTAAAAATCGACCAAAGCTTGGGTAGCGAATCCTTCTGCTGTCGCCATCGATTCGGCAGTTGCAGACTTGACTATTCTATTCTTGAGCGAGAGGTTTTCAGTTTGGAAGGATTCATAAACTACGTATTCCAAAAAACCAACCCCCTACGTTGCTAAATCTACAAGTAAAAAATCAAATGCTAGAGTTCAATCAAAGCCGATCAAAGCCAATTAAAGTCAATCTAAGTCAATCAAAGCTCAGCCTCAAAGTCCTCTACCTTGTATGGGAACTCCCTTATCCCTCTGTTTCTTAGAACTTCCCTCGCGAGAACCCAGTAAACCAACGCCAAAGCTTTCCTACCTTTGTTGTTTGTTGGAATAACAAGATCTACATTTTCAGCCTGATTGTTGGAGTCACACAACGCCACAACTGGAATTCCAACGTCTGTAGCTTCCTTTACCGCTTGCATGTCAATCGCAGGATCGGTAACAACAACGACGTCTGGTTCTCTGTATTCAGCGAGCACAGGATTTGTAAGCGTTCCCGGTACGAATCTGCCCGTTATTGCCTCTGCTCCCACGGCCTTGGCGAACATCTTGGCTGGCTTCTGACCATACTGCCTTGCAGAAACAACAAGAATCCTTGATGGTTCGAATTTAGCCAAAAATCTCCCTGCTGCCTTTAACCTTTCATCGAGCTGCCTTATATCGAGAACGTAGAGTCCATCGGGCCTTACCTTATAGATGAACCTCCTCATATCACCGCTCTTTATCTGCGTACCGATGTGAACTCCAGCAGCTAAATACTCATCCGTAGGTATGAGATATTCGTACGTTTCATCCTCCCTTACTTCCTTCTCTTTTATCATCGTGATCACCCATAAACCCTTTTAAACCCTTTAAACTCTAAACCTTAAAGCCTCCTTATTTTAACCATTGAAGCGTGTTCCATCTCACTCTCAATTCTTATCAATTCATTGAGCTTGGCTATTCTCTCGCCTCCCACAACGCCCGTCTTTATTAATGTTGCGTTGAACGCAACAGCCAGATGGGCGATGGTTTCATCCTCCGTCTCACCACTTCTGTGCGAGACAACAACCTCATATCCATTATCCTTCGAGAGCTTTACCGCTCTGAAGGTATCCGTAAGCGTGCCGATCTGATTGGGTTTTATTAGAACCGTGTTCGCAGAACTGAGCTCAATTCCTTTTTTAATCCTATTGATGTTCGTTACAAAAATATCATCCCCGCAAACCATGCAGCTTACAGCTTTAGTAAGCTCAGCAAATCCCTCGAAGTCGTTTTCATGCAGTGGGTCTTCGATAAAAAGCAAGTTGTATCTATCGGCAAGCTCTGCCATGTAGGCTATCTGTCCGTCTGTTGTAAGCTTTTTATCCCGATAAACGTACTCCTTACCATTCCAAAGCTCCGTCGCAGCCACATCGATTCCCATCCTCATTTTTATGCCGGTTTCGCTCTCAACCCTTTCGATCGCAGCCTTGATTATCTCAAAAGCCTCCTCATCGGTTATCTGTGCAGCCCAAGCCCCTTCATCGCCTTTTGCTGCGAAAATTCCACGCTTATCGAATTCCTTCCTAATTTCTTTATGGGTTAGCGCATTTGCATATTGCGCATTCAGAAAATTTTTTGCTCCAACAGGAATCACGAGGAATTCCTGAATGCTCGTCGAGCCTTTCGCATGTGCTCCGCCTCCAATAACGTTACCTAAAGGATATGGAAGTTCAGATGCGAAAGCTCCACCGACATACATGTAAAGCGGAATCCCTAAAATCTGACTTGCAAGTTTAGCTATTGCCAAGCTTGCTGTTATCGCGAAGTTTCCACCTATTTCAGAGAAGTTTTGGGTGCCATCAATCTCTCTCAGAGTTCTATCGATCTCATACTGATCAAAAACGCTCATACCAACCAGCGCTTTGGAAACTTTATCCTGAACTTCCTCAATGAAAGAGACATCCTTGACTACGGCCTCTTCTGTTCCCGTAGAGGCTCCAGCAGGAGCTATGGCTGATGCAACGAATTCAGCGGAATGAACCTCACATTCAACAGTCTTGTTCCCCCTGCTATCAAAAACGATTCTATAAACGAGATCTTCAATCAGCATTCCATCACCTAAAACAAGTCATTCCTCTCCAGCCAGATAAAGTTTTCCGATTTCCTTTTTACCGTTATCGGAATTGCTCCTTTTTCGTATTCTTCCCTAGCTATATCCAAAGGATCGGTCTTATCGGTTTGAATGAGAACCGGAGCTCCCATTGCAATCTGGAGAGCTCTCGCTCCAATTATTCTTGCCTTCTCGAATCGTGTATGCTTGAACGGGAATGTTACCTTCTTCGATTTCGAACCGGATTTTGATGCCGTACCAACCACCCCTTATATTATGGGGCCGCCGAGATTTGAACTCGGGTAACGGCGTCCCGAACGCCGCAGGATAACCAGGCTACCCCACGGCCCCCTTAAATTTTGATATTTCCTTAATCACAGATTTGTAAGTCAGAAACATCCTTCTGCAACAGTATCTCTCTATGCCCAGTTCATCGAGAGCCTCTTTTGGGCTTTTCCCTTCTTCAAGCTTTGCTTGATACTCCTCCCAAAGATGTCCAATCACCTTTCCGCAAGTAAAACATCTTACTGGAAACATAAGCCCACCAAAAATTAAATTACCTGTAGGAGGTCTGTCTCCTCTTCCTCGCTCCTCTTCCCATCTGCTTCTTTGGCTCCTTCCTTCGTATGTCGTTGACGAGTAGAGTCCTATCGTATTCCAAGTAAACTTTCCTAAGCTCCTCGTCTCCACTCCATTCCACAAGTGCTCTAGCTATGGCTGTTCTTGCAGCCTCAGCTTGGCTCATAACCCCGCCACCATTAACATTAACATCAATATCAACCTTGTTTGCAAGTTCCTTTGCCATTATCAAAGGCTCCATTATCATGTTTCTTGCCATCTCAGGATTGTAGAGTTCAACTGGAACTTTGTTTATCCTCACTCTCCCCCTGCCATCCCTTATCGTCGCTCTCGCGATTGCAGTTTTCCTTTTCCCGCTCGTAAGAACGATCTTCATATCCCTCTACGCCTCCACCTCAATCCTATATCCCAAGAATTCGCTAACCTCACCAACAGTAACATATTTCTCTGTTTTAGAGATTTTCTCCAGCATCGCTTGCTCAACAACTTCTTTTTCTCTATCCCTGAGCTCCTCTGGCACGCCTATAAAAACCTTCAAATTTCTGTAAGCTTCCCTGCCCCTTCTGCTTTTCCAAGGCAGCATCCCCCTTACCGTTCGCTTGAAAATTCTTTCAGGATGCCTTGGATAGTAGGGGCCTTTCTCCTTGCTCCCTCTTTCGTACTTCTCAAGATACCTCTCGAAGACCATGGATTTCTCTCCGGTGATGACAGCTTTTTCAGCATTCACAACGACTATTTTCTCTCCGCTGAGCAGCCTTTTCGCAAGAATGCTGCTCAACCTTCCCAAAACATGACCTTTCGCATCGATGACAGTAAAATCACCTAAATCTTCAATAATCCGTTTAACGTTAACAACCATACTACCACCTACTTCAGAATTCTAATTCCGCTTCCTTTAGGATTCTCGTTTGCAAGCTGAAGCAGGGTCATGCATTTGCCACCAGCTTCCTCGATTTTCCTTCTGGCATTCTCAGAGAAAGCTAGAGCGGCCACTTTCAAAGCCCTTTCAACTCTTCCAGTCCCCAGAACCTTGCCCGGAACAACTGCAGTCTCTCCATTTTTTAGGTATCGGTCTATCTTCGAAACGTTAACCTCTGCTTGTTGTTTTCTGGGCTTCGCTAGCATCTCTGCAACTTCCCTCCAGACTTTCGCCTCATTCTTTACGCTAACTTCAAGTAGTTGGTCTATGAGGCTTACGAGATTCGGATTCGTCTTTCTCAGCTGAAGCTTCCTAATTCTTCCCATTCCAGATCACATCCCATCATCTTAATTGTGATGCTTGCAATACCAAGCGAGAATGCACTCTACTTTGGCGTTATTTAAAGGTATCTCCAAGGTATCCAAGCAAAGCAATTGAGAAAGATATTTAACATTTGTCCAGTTTTTTGATTGCTCGCCAAATGCCATCAAAACCCTTAAATTTCCTAAAGGTCACTAACTGCTACTAAACTGCTACTGAGTTCTTGGGCCCGTGGCCTAGCATGGATAGGGCGACGGCCTTCTAAGCCGTAGATCGCGGGTTCAAATCCCGCCGGGTCCGTCAGATTTACATTTCAAAGTACTTTTTCAGGTAATGTTTTTTAGAAGTAACATATGTTGCAATCTTTTGTTGGAATTACCACTTTCACAATACCCGAAACTATTTTGTTTTTTAAAAAACAACCCAATCAAAAACGTGGGAGTGATATTTTGCCCCCTCTAAGAATCTATAACCTCTTTATCAGCCATTCTTGGAGCTACAGCTATGAATATAATAGGTTGGTTAACCTCCTAAACAATGCTCCATACTTCAGATGGAGAAATTACAGTTCTCCCAAACACGATCCTGCAATCGATCCCACTACTCGGGTAGGGAGAGAGAAACTGATTAAAGAGTTAGCCAATCAAATCAAGCCTGCCAGTTGCGTGCTGATTCTTTCTGGTTTATACGTTTCATATAGCTACTGGATTCAAAGAGAAATCGATTTGGCGCTATACTATAGCAAGCCAATCATCGGAGTGGTACCATTGGGAGGTGAAAGGATGCCTTCAAGAGTAAGAGGGGTAGCCGATGAGATAGTAGGATGGAGGACACAATCTATAGTCGATGCCATAAGGAGACACTCGTTATGAGTGAAAAAAGCGAATTATGTGAACTATTAGAGCAATACAAGTTGTATGTTGAGATGGCAGACAGAGTAAGCTCAAGAAGAATTCAAACTAATCGGTTCTATATCTCTTTGCTCTCAGGTTTGCTTGCTTTGCTTTACGTGTTTGCTGGGAGAGATACGTCGAGCCTATTACCCATAGTTACATTGGCGATTGGCATTATTGGTTTAGTTTTATGTGGTTTGTGGGTTGTAAATCTAAGATCGTATAGACAGCTCAATAGGGGAAAGTTTCAGATTATCCATGAGATGGAAGAACATTTACCATTTCCTTGTTATAAAAAAGAATGGGATATTCTATCCAAAACTGGGTATCTTCAGCTAACCCGAGTAGAGAATGGTATCCCTGTAGTTATGGCGTTACCTTATTTATTGCTATTCCTTTATTCAATTATGTCTTTATTGCACCTTTTTTGATATGTCCTTAAAATTGATGTGTTGCTGAAATAAGCAAAATTTCTGGTTAAGAATGGCTGGACGGACCCTCTTTTACATTAGTTACATCGAAACTTCGAAGAGGAAGTGTTTTATTTCATCCATCTTGCAGATATCCCCGCTACACCGAAAGAATACCGCTAAGTTTGTTAGATTTACATTTCATGGATGGTTATAGGTTAAATGCCTAATCCTGCACTCCTCTTTCAAATCTTTATCGCATAATCACTTTGGTGCACAGGCTTTGAAGTATTTCTCCCAATCAACTTCTGTCATTTGTAGTATGTTTCCATCTGGGTCTTCAAAGAGGAAGATGCGAGCTCCTCAGAGCGTTTCTTTCGGTCCTTCAATAATCTTCACACCCCTCTGCTGTAAACTTTTATAGGCTTCGTCGATGCTCTCAACCAAAAAATTTATGCATGGCTCCCCCTTCCGTGGTTTCTCCATTTCACCCCAAGTTTTCAATCCCAGTTCAACTCCTCCACAGTCAAAGCCTACATAATCCATGAATTCATATTTTTTCTGCAATCCCAGAACGCTACCATAGAAATCTATCGCCTTTTTCAGGTCTCCAACAGTTAAAGTTATATCCCAAATTCTTTTGATCATAAAGTTCAGCCTCCAATTTTAGTAGACCAAGATAACTAATAATCTTACCCAGAGAAAAGTTTATAACATACTTGAACAATTGTTCAAATATGGTAAAAAGTGCTCCGGTTTGTAAAAGCGAAAGTATTGGAGAATACGTTGAAGATGTCATCTCAAGTTTGCCACCAGATGAACGAATAATCGAACTCTCAGAATTTTTGGAGGCGTTTGGTGATTCTTCTCGGATCAAAATACTTCTAGCCTTATCCAAGCACGAACTCTGCACATGTGACATCTCCGCAATAACAGGCCTTTCTGTTTCAGCGGTATCACATCAGCTGAGAGTCTTGAGAGACAAGAAGATCGTCAAATACAGAAGGGATGGGAGGAACGTTTTCTACTCTCTAGATGATGAGCATGTTGCTGCAATTCTGGAAACAGCGATGAAACACATAAGAGAGAGAAGATGAGGTCATGAAAGGATATATGAAGAAGTACAAATTGAGGGGTTTGGACTGTGCTGTCTGTGCAGCGAATATAGAAGAGGAATTGAAAAAAGAGGAAAATATTAGGTTTGCCGCTGTAAACTTTTCAACCTCTGAGCTGGTTGTTGATGCAGATGATGAAAAGAGGGTTTTTGATGTCATAAAGAAGGTTGAACCGGAAATAGAGATTTCTGAAATTGGTGAGGAGGAAAGAAACTCAAGGAGAGAAATCTTCCCGATCCTAATTTCCGGCGTTCTCCTTGCAATTGGGATTTTATTTGAGCAGTCAATCCATGCATTTCAAGCTCTAGAGTACACCATTTTTCTCTCTGCTTACCTCATAGCCGGCTACAAAATCCTGTGGAAAGCCATGAGGAATCTCACCAGAGGAACCGTGCTCGATGAGAACTTCCTTCTAAGTATTGCAACTCTCGGAGCTATCGCGATCCATGAAATGCCCGAAGCTGTTGCTGTGATGCTCTTTTTCAGAATCGGCGAATTCTTTCAAGATCTCGCTGTAGGAAAGTCGAGGAGATCCATTAAGGCTTTGCTAGAAATTAAACCTACCTTTGCTAATGTGAAGGTCGGCGACGAAATTGTAAAAGGGAGGCCGGAGAAGGTTGAAGTTGGAAGCCTGATCGTTATCAGGCCGGGAGAGAAAGTGCCGCTTGATGGAGTTGTTGTTGAAGGGACATCAATCATCGATGTTTCAGCTTTAACGGGTGAATCTAAGCCGAAGAGTGTTTCAGAGGGTGACGAGATCTTGTCAGGCACGGTAAATGTTAGCGGAATGCTCGTTGCAAAAGTGACAAAACCGTTCAGAGATTCGACAGTTTCGAGGATTCTGCAGCTAGTAGATGAGGCGGGGAGCAGAAAAGCTAGAGCAGAGAGTTTCATAACCCGTTTTGCCCGCTACTACACTCCAGCAGTCATACTCATCGCCGCATCCATAGCAGTTCTCCCTCCAGCATTGCTCGGCGAGGAATTTACACCCTGGCTTTACCGGGCTTTAGTTTTGCTTGTCATATCATGCCCGTGCGCCCTTGTGCTGTCGATTCCGCTAAGCTACTTCGCAGCTATAGGCAAATCAGCCAGAAAAGGGATACTGATTAAAGGGGCAAATTTTATCGATGCCTTGAAATCTGCAAAGGCCGTTGCATTCGACAAAACCGGAACGCTCACTCAAGGCAATTTCAAGGTATCAAAGATCGTTGCTAAGAACGGATTTAGTAGTAAAGATGTTTTAAGATTTGCCGCGCTGGCGGAGATGCACTCAAACCACCCCATTGCCAAATCCATAGTAAACGCGTATGGAGCAAATGGTTCGGTAAAAGGCTATCAGGAGATTGCTGGAAGAGGTGTGAGGGCTAAGGTTAACGGTTACACGATTCTGGCCGGGAACGACGCCCTTATGCATGAAATGAAAATAGAACATGACTCATGCGATGTTGAGGGGACGGTTGTCCATGTAGCGGTAAACAACGTTTACGCGGGATATATAATCGTGGATGATGAGCTGAAAGATGATGCAAAACAGGCTGTGGAAGAGCTAAGAAAGCTCGGCTGCAAGGTTGTGCTGTTAACGGGAGATAGCAGAGAGATCGCTGAAAGAGTTGCATCCCAGCTTGGTATGGATGAATTCTATGCCGAACTTTTGCCAGAGGACAAGGTGAGGGTTGTAGAGGAATTAAAAAAGGAAGGATTGGTTGCTTTTGCAGGAGACGGTATAAACGATGCCCCAGTTATTGCAAGGGCTGATGTGGGCATAGCGATGGGAGGGCTCGGAAGTGATGCTGCCATAGAAGTGGCAGATGTTGTCATAATGGATGACAAACCATCAAAGGTTGCTAAATCCATCAGAATCTCGCGAAGAACTCAAAGAATCGTTTGGCAGAACATCAGTCTTGCTCTTGCGGTGAAAGGCTTTTTTATAACCCTCGGCTCTCTTGGAATGGCTACGATGTGGGAGGCTGTGTTTGCAGATGTGGGCGTTACCCTGATCGCGGTTCTCAATTCGATGAGAATTTTGAAATGAGGTTCTAGTCAGGTTCTAGTCAAATTAAAGTATCATTGTTAACCCCAAACCTATTCAACTTATTTTATTTGCAAACCGAATAAATTTAAATAATTTTGAAATTAATGGAATATCCATTTGAAGACCTAAAATTCTGGTCGTTCATAGGTAATTCAAGCCAAATTTTTTAAAATTCTCGAATCGCCATTCTATTCAATCTAAAATTTTGAAAAGTTATCGCAAAATTAAATAAGGATTAGTTACATAAAAAGAACTCGTGGAAGTACCTCAGAGTGAAGAGCTTATCAACGAGCTTGTGGAGCGAGTTGCTGGAGAGGTTGGTGTAATTGTTTATTCTTTGAGGCCTCAGAGAGAGTTTACAGATGAGGAGATTTCCCAAGAGCTTGGTATTGAAATAAATGAGGTAAGAAAAGCCCTATTCTCTCTGTATGAGTTAGGTATAGCAGAATACCGAAGGAAAAGAGACGAAGAGACTGGATGGATGGAGTACTATTGGAAGATCAACTACAACAAAGAGAGGGAGGTGCTTTTAAGGGAGCTTCTAAAGACAAAACGAAAGCTCCAAGAGAAGCTTGAAATGGAGGATTCTGCTGTATATTACATCTGCGTTAACGGCTGCTTAAAGGTAAAATATGAGACTGCAATGGAGATGAATTTCACGTGCATCAGATGTGGTGCTCCTCTAGACTACCTCGATAGCACGAAAGCAAAACAGAAGCTTATCGAGGAAATAGGGAAAATAGACGAGATTCTAAGAAATCTGAGGCACGAAAGGAACAACTAGAAAAGGAAAACTAAAACAAGCTAGGAAAGTGATACCTTCTCGACAGCCTGCCTAACAGCTTTTAAGATGCTATCCTTTGGTTTCATCGTAAATACAGGAATGTCGACCATTTTTTGAATTGTCGTGCTTAGAACTGGAGCACAGACTATTGCCATAGCCCCATCCTTCTCAGCTCGAACTGCCATCACCAATGCTTCCTCAAAATTTGTAGCGGGATAGCTTCTTACAGCAATTTTCTCCCTAAAGGGTGCTGTTTCCTCAAGGATGTGTCTTGCAGCGATAACAGCTATGAAATTCTCCTCCCTCCTAAAAGCGGAAAGTATTCTTCTTAGAGTGCTTAAAGTCGGAGATCTCTCCCCCCTTACTATTTTATAGAGCGTGGAATAGGGAATACCGCACCTCCTAGAAAATTCGCGTAAGTCAATTCCTACCTCTTGAATTACTTCCTCTAACTCTCTAGAGAATTCCTTTTCTCCTTTGAGAAGAGCACTAACCAATCTGTAAAGCATATTTCCAATTGGGGTTAATTGATATAAAAATTTACCCAATTGTATTAAAAAATTCCCCAATCGGAAAATTTTTAAAAATTAACTGTGACAAGCAGTCATGAATAAAATCTACCTAACAGTTTTCCTCTCAATCTTACTCCTCGGATGTTCCCAGCCAGAGGGAATTTACGTGGTAAAGCTCTCTCCCCCTGACATGATCGAGCAGTTCAAACTGAAGCAGATAGATGGATTTGTAGCATGGGAGCCTTTCGTTACCAAAGGAGAAGAGTTCGGGAAAGTGATGCTTAAATCGTCCGATATCTGGAAACATCACCCTTGTTGCGTTGTCGCACATTCGGCAAGTTTTAAGGATGATGATGCATTAAAAGCTGTAGTATGGGCCCACGTTAAGGCAACGGAATTCATAAAGGATGAAAAGAATAAAGAGAAAGTCATAGAGTATGCCTCCGAATTTACTGGTTTAGAAAAGAATGTCGTCGCAAAAGCTCTGGAGAACATCGAGTACACCACTTATCCTAACGAGAAGGAGTTCAGATTCTATTTCGAAAAGCTGAAGGAGTACGGGCTGCTTACAAAAAAACTTAGCGATCTGGGATACAAGAGTGAAGACGATTTCTTTTCGGATTTTTTGAGAAAAGACATAATTGAGGCTGTAAAAAAATCTGAACCTCCGAAATATGATGGGAAAGTAAGGATAAGAATAGGCTACCTTACAGCAGACCTTCACCAGCTCGCACTCTACGTCGCCGTAAAAGAGGGCTACCTCGATGCAACAAGCTTGAAATACGAGCTGAAGCAGTACAAGAATGGAGTGGCAGTTATGGAAGCCTTTAGAGCTGGAGAAATAGATGTCGCATATTTGGGCGGCGCCCCTGCAACGCTTAAGCGGGTGAATGATGATATTGGGATAAGAATAATAGCCGGAGCAAACAACGAAGGGAGTGCTTTGGTGGTGCAAAATAACATCGAAAGCTTCAAAGATTTAAAAGGAAAAACCGTAGCAATTCCGGGCTATGGAACGGTTCAGGATTTTCTCTTGAGAATTGCTGCAGAAAAGTACGGAATGAAAGTAATCTCGAAGTAGCATGTGAAATAGCAAGGAGAAAAAGGAGAAAAGCATGAGATTGAAAATTCTATCGATTGCCACAGTATTAATCTTATGGTATGCGGCGGTTTTGGTAGGAGTTCTAGCTCTGCCCCTTCCCCATGAGGTGGCAGAGAAATTCATTGCACTATTTTTTAATCCAGAGCCCGTTCTCGGAAAAAACTTGATCCAGCACTCCATTTCAAGTCTGATCAGGGTCATAAGTGGTTCATTCATTGCTTTTTTCCTTGCAATACCCCTAGGAATCCTAATGGGCTGGAGGCTGAGTGTTGATGCTTACTTTTCAACAATGATCGAGGTTTTCAGGCCCATTCCACCGCTTGCATGGATTCCGCTCGCTTACATAATCTTTGCCGGCTTTTCGAATTCCACTCAACTTGCCCAGATCTTCATAGTGTTTCTGGGAGCATTCTTCCCGTGTTTGCTTTCAACAAGGGAATTTGCAAGGGCAACGGATAAAAATCTAATTGAAATGGCAAAGGCCTTCAGAGCTAGCGATGCCTCGATTCTCAAAGAAGTAGTTATCCCCAGCTCCATCCCCGGGATAATCTCAGGAGTGAGAATTGGTCTTGGAATTGGTTGGATGACGATTGTTGCTGCTGAAATGCTCGCAACTTCCGGTTCAGGGCTTGGATACTTTATAATGGTCATGTATGAGGTAGGCGGGAGGGTTGAAGAGATAATCAGCGGTATGGCGATGATCGGCCTCATCGGATATCTAATGAACGAGGTCGTGATTCTTGCAGAGAAAAAACTCCTGAGGTGGAGATGATGAAAGGATTTACCGAGATCATGGAGATCTCGATAAGCAAAAGCTTCAACGGATTCAAGGTGATCGAAAACATAAGTTTCAGGGTTAATCCCGGAGAATTTGTGTGCGTTGTAGGCAAGAGTGGATGCGGAAAGACAACGCTCCTCAGGATAATCGCTGGTTTAGAAGAGTACGAAGGTGAGATTAAGCTCGATACTGAAAGAATCGGTTTCGTTTTTCAGGATGACAGACTCCTTCCTTGGAAAACAGCCCTAGAAAACGTTCTATTCCCGATTGGAATAGAGAAGAAAATTGAAAAGGGGGATGTTGAGCTTGCTAAAAAGATTTTAAAACTAGTAGGCCTTGAAGGATTTGAAGGTTACTATCCAAAAGAGCTCTCCGGCGGTATGAGGCAAAGGGTTGGCTTGGCAAGAGCTATTATAATTCAACCGGATATCTTGCTCATGGATGAGCCGTTCGCGTCTCTCGATGAACTTACAAGGCAGAAAATGCAGGAGGAGCTTATTCAGCTCTGGGAGAGAGACAGAAAGACCGTCATCTTCGTAACCCATTCAATCGATGAGGCGGTTTTTCTGGCAACAAGGATAGTAGTTCTCACCCCTAGGCCTTCTAAAGTGGCAGGAGAAGTAAAAATCGATCTTCCAAGGCCCAGAGATCGGACTTCAAGTGAATTCAATCTGTATAAAAGGAAGGTTTTAAATTTGCTGAGGTTAAAATCTGAATCCTAAGGAATCCCCAGCTTCCTGAAAAGATTTCTGGCAGCAACGATTAACGGATCCCATACCCTCGATTCAGGTGGGTAGTAGGGTAAATCCACAAAAAAGAAATCTTCCACCCTCGATTTTTTGTAAAGAAGTGAAGCTGCAGCGTAAATTCTCTTGCCAACCCCAGCACCTACAGCCTGAACGCCTAGCACCTTTCCGCTTTCATCTGCCACGAGCTTTACGGTAATATCACCATTTGGGAGGTATCTGGCTGTGGATTTTGTCGTAATCGTTGCCGAAATAGGTTTGAATCCCTTTGCTTTGGCCTCCTTCTCGCTTAACCCCGTTTTCCCGATTTCGAGTTCGTAAAAGGAGGTGAGCTGACTTCTGACAGCTCCGGGAAACTCCATCTCCCTTCCCGCCATATTCACACCAGCCACATATCCCATCTTGTTCGCGGGAGCGGCAAGGGGTATCCAGTCCTTCTCCCCCGTTACGATGTTTATCGTCTCAGCACAGTCCCCTGCTGCGTAAGCGTTCGCGACATTCGTTTCCATTCTGCTGTTCGTTTCGATTGCACCACTCTTACCCAGCTTTACACCCAATTCTTTCGCAAGTTCCACGTTCGGCTGTTCACCTACTGCCACTATCACCAGATCGCAGTCATACTCGGCTTTATCCGTTACAACCTTCCTCACCCTCTCTTTTCCTTCCACAGAAACTACATTCTCATCGAACTTTGCTTCAACCTTTTCCTCAAGTCTCTTTTTGAGAATTACGCCGATTTCCTCATCAAAATCCGGAAGAGGATTTCTTTCCTTCTCTATGAGCGTAACCTTCTTTCCAATCGAAGATAAGGCCTCGCTCATCTCAATACCAATGTAGCCGGAGCCAACAACAACTACCCTATCACTTTTTGCAGCCATCTGCTTAACTTTCTCCCCATTCTCAATGTAATGAACGCAGAGGACTCCCTCCAAATCTTCACAGCTAACGTTCAAAGGCGTTGCTCTCGCTCCGGTGGAAAAGAGCAGCTTATCCCATTCATAGACCATTTTCCTCCCATCCTCAATGACTTCCAGATATCCGTCGCCCACCTCTCTAACTTCGCTCCGTGGATGGACATCGATCCCCCTATCCTCCCTGAAAAAATCGATGTTATAGGCGCATAATTGAGAAAGTTCGCGAACAAAGCCAGAGACATAAAAAGGAACTCCGCATGGAGCATGACTAACATATGAGGCTCTTTCGAAAACCTTTACATCCCACTCAGGCCTGAGCCGCTTGATTCGCGATGCTGCGGACATCCCAGCTGCTCCACCACCGATAATCGCGATCCTCAACCTATCCCCCGTTCTTAATTATTAACAATTAGTATTTAATTTTTAGGGTTTATTTAATAAATATACATACAAATTTGAAAAAACAAAGAGTAATATATTTTGCTGAAAGCGATAGAGTATGATCGCTGGAATAGGACCAGCTCTTGTGGATCATATCCACAAAATTGAACTGTACCCTCCCCCAGGAGGACATGCTGTTGTTAAATCCTCAACCGTAATGGCTGGTGGGGCTGCAGGAAACGTGATTTCAGGCCTCTCAAAGTTTGGGATGGAATGCAGATTCTACACGACCCTTGGAGAAGATGAGGATGCTAGATTTTATCTCGAAGAGATGGAAAAAAATGGTGTAGACGTGAGATACTCAGTCTCCCATGCAGAAACTGGAAAGTGCCATATTTATGTTGATGAGAAAGGTGAGAGAACTTTTTTTGTTCATCCGAATGCCGCGGGTAGGATAAACCTTGCGATAAGCGATGATGAACTTGAAGAGTTAAAGTATCTTTATCTCGATCCATTTCCGGCTGATGAGAGTTTTGACTTTCACCTTGACATCGCTAAAAGGGGAAAGAAAGCTGGGTGTGAAGTAATGATTAACCCAGGTTTTCCTTACACTTCTCTGGGTATGAATACCTTCGCCAAAATTCTCGATTACTGCGACATCGTTTTCATGTCTAAGGACGAGGCAAAAAATTTGCCAGTAAGGGAGCTACAGAGTAGAGTAAGACTGCTTGTCATAACCCTGGGGAAGGATGGCAGCATGGCATTCGTAGGAGAAGAGGAATTTTTCGCCCAGGCTTTTGAAGTTGAAGTCATAGATACGACTGGAGCCGGAGATGCGTTTGCAGCGGGCTTCATCTACGCTTATTTGAGGGGGCTTGATATCGAAACCTGCCTGAAGGCCGGGAACTTTGTGGCAGCGAAAAACGTTCAGCATTTCGGAGCCAGAAACTTTCCGGAGAAGAGTGAGTTGGACGAGTTTTTGGGTTTATAGGTTTTCTCAAATGAAAAACAAAATCTTGAAGTGGTCAAAGAAGGAATATAACGAAAAGCAGAGGATGCTAGCTCTGATACCCGAAGCTATCCTATTTGTAGTAGTATTGCCTTTCGTATTTTGGGTGATCTCCGGCTTTATTGAAGTTATACGAATTGGATTTCCGAATTTCATCGGCTTGCTGCTGATTCCTTTTGGCTTATTCTTCTCTGCCTGGTCGGTTTGGGTTCAGTTCAAAATAGGGAAGGGCACTCCCTCTCCAGCTATGCCAACGCAGAGGCTGGTGGTGGAAAAGCCTTACGCTTACTGTCGCAATCCGATGATCTTCGGGATCATGCTCTACTATCTCGGACTTGGAGTCTGGTTAGCTTCCCTCTCTTTTATTGGAATTGTAACATTCTTTGTAGCTTTGCTTTTGATATACGTGAAGCTTGTTGAGGAGAAGGAGCTTGAAGAAAGGTTTGGAGAGGAATACGTTGAATATAAAAAGAGGACCCCATTCTTATTCCCCCCGCTTCTGGAGAAAGTAGAAAGTGAGTAGAAAGTGAGTAAAAAGAGATCTGAAACCTAATTTGAAATCTATTTGAAGTCTAAATAATTATGTGATACAAGTCCAATCTGCTTTCAGCCTCCTCCATCCTCTCCTGATGCTCTTTGAGGAATCTCTCTAGCATCTCTGCAGCCCTTTTCTTGCAAGCTCCACAAAGAATTCTTCCCCCTCTGCATTCCGATTCGATCTCCGAAAGCTCTTTATCATCCTTCACGAGGTGGAAGTTGTAGAACTCGAATACGGCACATTTCTCCGGTTCACCTCCAAGTTTTCTCTGCTCCTCAGCAGTTGCTCTACCGCCGGTGACGGCCCTCATTATTTTCTTAACAGCTACTTCTGGAGAATCCATAAGTGAAACGAAACTCTCAGGCTTGCTCGAGCTCATTTTCCCGCCTGTAAGACCTGATATGAAGCGATGGTAGGTTGATGAAGGAGGTATTAAGGCCTTTCCTCCCAAACTAAGCTCCACTTCCCTCGTTTTTTCTTCGATCTCCTGCGGGTTTCCAAAAACATCTATATGCTCCTCATAAACGATCTTATCGAATTCAAGTTCGCCAGCAAGACTGTGAAGGTATTCGGCTCCTTTTCTACTCCTGATCCTCAGACCTTCATTTATCCTTTCAAAGGAAAATATGCTTATTCGTGAGGCCAGATCCCTTGTCAGCCTCAGATGGGGATCCTGATCCGCTCCAACTGGAACGACTACCGGCTTAGGCCCACCGAATTCCTTCAGCTGGGGATGCAGAATGTCTGCTGCTTGAATGGAGGTGACGAACATCTTCGCAAGATTCGTTTCCGGCATGAAGCCATAGATCGCTTTAAGTTCGCTGAAGTTAACTTCTGCTGCTAACTCAAAAGCAAGGTCTTTCACCACTTGACTTGCAGATTGGAAGTAAATGATGGCATCTTCTTTCAATCCGAGGGCTATGATGCTCTTGACGTACTCCATCCCTATCTCCTTTGCCTTCTCCCAGGAAAAGCCCCTTACAACGTAAGCCTCCATATCGGCTATTCCAACGAATGCCTTTCCTCCCATATGCTGATGCCAGACGATCTCATCCATCGTCATCTTATGACCGAAATGTGGCAAGCCGGAAGGCATGAAGCCCGACATCACGGCCCAGGGTTTTTTCTCCTTCATAGCCTCAACGATTCGTTGATAGTCGCGATGGCCGAAAACTATCCCTCTCCTCATCAGCCAGTTCGGATTCGGAATTTCATCCAGAATCTCTGCAATCGACTGCATTCCGAATTCTTTTATGAGCTTCTCGTAGTCTATGATGCCCTCTACCTCCCATGGAGTTACTACCATTTTTGCCGCTGTCGTGTCTGTCATCTCGCTGGCATTCTTTCGATTCTGCATGCTCCCTGCTTGCTTGGAGTGGTTTAATATCTTTTTGTTTTCAGCTCTCGGTTGTTCTTGAAAGGTGTCTGCAAATTGTGAGAAATTAATTACAAAATCGCAATCTCTAAACCCCATTAAACCTTAACCCTATCGAGAATAAGGTACTTCCTCTCCTTTTTCGATCTGAAAGAGAAAACCATCTTCTTCCTGACGCTGTTCGCGAGCCTGACAGCCCTTGAGATTTCTGGAAGTCTCATCTTTCCTCTGACATTCGAGATCAGATATTTGCTGTGCGGGAGCTGGCTAACATTCTCGATTTCATCGTAAACTCTGAAGTCGGAGCCGAATTTGAAGCCGGTTTTCACAACCATCCCCCTTTCTTTCAAATCCCTGTAAAGCTCATACCTCTCCTCAAAATCCCTTTCTACTTTTTTAGCAACTTCTTCCAGATCTTTTTCAACTTCTAAAATTCCCTTCTGAGCTAAATACAAAGCTTCAAGGATTGAGAGAGCTACTAACCCATCCTTCTCACTTCCGTAAAAGAATTTCTCAAAAAGCTCTCTGCTTTTCGCAACCACTCTGTCTCCGGCAAAAAATCCTCTCACCTTTTCCTTAACCTCTCCAGCCTTCCCCTTAAGCTCCGGCTCAAACACTCTGTAATAGGTTATCTCGCTCTCCTCGTCAACAACCGCAAGTATATATTCTCCTTTTTCCTCGAATATTTGGTACAGCTCTTGAATCGAGACCTCCCTCCTTTCTGAAATTGGGAAATAGATTCGATCACCGTAGAGGAATCCGTCTTCCGGCTTTACCCTTTTACCTCTTTCGCGGAGATCAACGTAAACGAGAAAGAGGGGCATGAAGTTCTCATCCTTCGACTCTTCCTCGATGAACTCTTCTAAAGATACCTCCCTTCCATCCTTTCTTATCGTCGCCAAGTTCTTCAATAGCAGGTATCCCGCTTCAACGGGATGCAACTCCACTTTCTCCCCTTCAATTACTCCAAACCTTCTCCTCCTGAGCATCTGATTCGGTTCAGCAGTATATTTTCCTTCAGTGAAAACAACTTCCATTGGAGAATGTTGAATGGGACTATTTTTAACGATTGCTGAGCTTTGGAGCAAAATTCCTCATTTTCATGGAAAATCTTATAAATTCCGCTGCCGTATAAAATTTGAGTCGAAATGCGGCGTACAGTTAAAGACCTTTTGGTTGAGATTAAAGATACCTCAGAGATAGTTGTCGACCTCGCCTATTCGGCAATTCTTTTCGATAACGAGGATATCGCGGAAGAGGTTCTCGATCTGGAAAATATCCTTTCTGAGATGCTCAAGCAAATGAGAATAGTCTCCATCCTCTCAGCAAGAAGGGTTGATGAGGCTGAGTCCGTTTCAACGATCCTGCAGATTGCAACCGCAGCGCAAAGATTGGGCTCGTCAGCCGGAGATATAGCTTCCCTCGTCTTGAGGGGTTACAAGCTGCCGAGAGATGTCGTTCAGCTGATTCTGAGACATTCAGAGGAGACCGCTGCTAAAGCGAGGGTTTCTGAGGATAGCGAGATAGCAGAGAAAACTCTTGGAGAGGTCAGACTCCATACGAGAACCGGGATGAGGGTAATCGCAATCAAAAGGGGTTTCGATTGGATCTTCAACCCAGACAGAGATTCAAAGATCCTTAAAGGAGATATTCTATTCGCAAGAGGAGATATAACCGGTCTGCCAGCCTTCTACGAGATTGTTTCCGGAGAGAAAATAACCCTGCCGGAGGAGGAATTCGAGCTTGAACTCGAAGATTTAGATAACGCCGTTGATACTGTTATTGAGATGAAGGACCTTTCAGAGCTTGCCGTTGATCTGAGCTATTCATCTTTACTTTACCACAACGAAGATGTCGCCCATGAGGTGATCTATCTCGAGGAAAAGTTAGACAATTTAAAATTCGAGCTGAAACACTGGGTTCTTAAGAGCTCGAAAAAGGTGAGCGATGAAACCCTAAAGGGGCTTGTGGCCTTGCTTGAACTTGCAACTGCAGCGGAAAACATAGCCGATGCAGCGAGAGATATTGCAGAAATAGTCGTTGAGAAAATGGAGCTCCATCCGATTTTCATGGAGGCGATGAAGGAGACAGATGAAATTATAGTGATGATAGAGGTTGGGAAAAACTGTGATCTTGACGGAGTCACACTTGGGGAGGCGAGGGTTGAGACGAACACGGGAATGCATGTTGTTGCCGTGAAAAGGGATAACAGGTGGATAACAAAGCCGGGCGCGAATACCAAGCTCTCAAAGGGGGATCTGATAATCGCTAAAGGAACCAGAGAAGGGTTAGACTTGCTAAGGAATCTCTGCTCGGTGAGGGTTGCAACCTAAAATCGTGCATAGGTGCTTAAGTTGTGTCTACATTGTGCTATTATCAAAGATACCAATAATTATTGATAACAAGATAACAAAAACAAGCATCAAAAAAACTAAAGCCTCATCTCTTTCATCAGCCTTTCAACCAATTCACGCCTAATTTTTGATTGTCTTCCTCCTTCGCAAACAATCGTCCTCACACCTATTATGTCAGGAGATATTCGCTTTAAGGCATCCAGATGCTCCCACTTTATCGATCCAGCCAAAGCACAGAACATTCCGTTATCTCTTGCCATTTCGACAAATCTTACAAGTTGATCGGAGTTCAGATGGTCGAAAAGTGTCAGGCCATCCTTTATTGCGGTGTCAATCATTATCCCATCTACCTCTGCTTGCTGAGCGGCTTCAGGCAAATCGAAAGGTGAAATGGCATTTATCCTTGAGAAATCAGCATAAGCAGCCCCTACAACCTTCTTTCCAGAATCGTAATCTTTCACAGATTTCGTAACTCCCTTAAGCATTTCATAAGCCTGATTGACATCTTTTACTCCGTAAAGCCCGACTTTTATATAATCTGCCCCCGCAACAGCCGCTCCCAAAGCTGCGAGGCTGGCTGTCCCGGGCTTGAATTCGAGATCGCCTGTAGTTGCACTGAGCTCCTTGCCGTTATCCTTCACAAGCTTTCCAATATTGCTGATTACCCAAGGGAAATTAGCGCCAAGGGAGCCTTCTCTGGGATTCTTAACATCTATGATATCTGCTCCACCCTTAAGGCATTCGATTGCTTCATCATAACTCATCGGACTTACAAGGACTCTGATCATCACAAATTGCTGAAAAAATGGTGTATTTATAGGTGTTGATTTTAAGGCTTTTATAACTTAAAATGGAAGTAAAATTATGGGAAAACTCGCAATCTACTTCGTTACTGATTTGCTTAACGGTTTGGTCGTTAGGGGGGTGAGCGGGAAAAGGCACGAGTATAGACCCATAAAGTCTGAATCGTCGCTTGGCTTACCCTCATCAAATCCAATCGAAGTTGTTGAGTTCATAAAGCCGAAGAATCTGTACGTTGCTGATCTTGACAAGATAATGGGGTTCGGAAGTCATTCTGATTTGATTGACAAGCTTGCAACATCTGTAGATGATTTAATTGCGGATTGTGGGTTTAAAGATTCTTCCGAAATAAAAGACTTACAATTCAGCCCGGTTCTTGGAACCGAGACTTTTAACATCAGGCAGCTTGAAAGAATTGAGAGAACCGAAAGTGTGGTTGTAAGCATTGATATACTCGATTCGATTCTGGATGCTTCTTCATCGTTTGAAGATTGGTTGGAAATGGTTGAGTTCCTCAATTCGTTTAAACTTAAAGGTGTTATTATTTTAACCCTCAAAAAGGTGGGAACATCATCCTCTCTCGATTGGGAGTTGTTAGAGAAAGCTATTGATGTCTCCGCCAATCCGGTTTTCGGAGGAGGAGGGGTTAAAAGCTTGGACGATCTGGATAAAGCAAAAGAGATTGGATGCAAAGCTTTGCTCGTCGCCACAGCGGTTCACAATCGGAAAATACCTTTAGAGGTGATCCAAGAGGGGTATTTTTGATTTAAATTAGCTGTTTTAAATTATTTAAATTAAATTAACTATCCTCGCCTATCTCGTGAATTCCTTTAATCCCTACCTCCTTATCTGAAAACTCTAAAACTTTCTAATGTAAAATTTTACACTCCCGTATTCCTTCTCTTCTATTTTTCCCTCGTCAATTAGCCTTTCGATGAAATCCCAGCTTGAGTTGGCCTTCTCCAAAAATTTTCTCAAAGAGCTTTCCCTCATTGGATGGACTGCAAGAATCGAAAGCAAATCCCCCTCAAGGTTTCCTGTGTATGCAAAAGCATCGCTTTCCGGCATGGTTATGCAATCAACCTCTACCCTTTCGCTGAAAATCTCCCTCCAAATTTCTATGGTTTCCTTGTTAGCAGGTAATACCCACTCTTCAGCCGGAGGCCTTATTGGGGCTGCAAGATAAGCTCTTGCATCGAGTTTTGCCACGAATTCCGCAACTTTTTCAGCCAGCTCTGGATTATCATTCAGACCTTTGACCAGCATGGTTTCAGTGATAAGATCTCCATCAAACTCCTTTGAGAAATCGAGAATTCCTTCCATTATTTTTCTAAGTCTTAAAGAACCATGAGGCCTGTTTATCCTCCTCCAAATTGTCTCATCTACCGAATCAATCTTGACTGAGACCAGATCAGCTTTAGATAAGTCTTTCCTGACATCTTCCCTCCAAAGAAGGGATGCATTTGTTATAACGGCAACCTTCGCTTTAGCAATTTCATCCTTTAGCTTCTCAATCTCGTAGCCTATGTTTACATCGAGAGTTGGCTCTCCGTCTGGGACGAAGGTTATGAAATCTATTACTTGAAGACTTTCCATTTTCTTTCTTACATCCTCCACAACCCTTTCCGGATCAAAAAAAGTTTCTCGCTCGACTTGCATCCTTCTCGTTCTTCCAAGCTGACAGTAAACACAGGAATAGGTGCAGATTTTAGGGGGTATATTGTTCACACCTAAACTTAGTCCTAAACGTCTCGAGGGCACCGGGCCAAAAGCTATGCCTATCATCCTAACTTGGTTATCAAACGAACGTTTAAGCCTTCACATTCGTAGGTATTACCTGTCGTATCTGTGTATCCTGTCCTGTTCCGCCCTTTCATCCTTTTCATCCCTTTCACCTCTTCCCCCCCTTTCACCCTTAGCCTTTTTCATCACAAAAATTTATTAAAATTTATTCCTATTATAAAGACGATGAACATCATGAACATACCAGAGGAAATACCAGACGTCTTTTACTCATATCTTACTTCAGAATTGATCTACTTCGATGGAGAGTATCCTATAGCAACTCCCGTTGCAACCTTTTTCGATGAAACCAAAAATTCCATCATTCTCAGCACATCCGTTTCCTTCTACAACAAGGTTAGATGCATAAAGCGGTATTCTAGTGTTTCAATTCTTTATTCAAAGCATGAATACAGCGGTCTTTCTGAAAGAGCGGTGGTTCTCGTACATGGTAATGCAGAGATCCATGAAGAGGATTTTGAAGGAAACAACGCTTATCTGTCGAAGCTAATCGAGGAGCAGAGGGAGAACTGGAAAAAGGACGTATACATTAAAATGGGCAAGGAACTGGATTCCTTCATTGGCAGACGTTTAATGGACTGGTACATGCTAAGAATTCTTATTGAGATAAATCCTGAAGGAATAATTTGCTGGAAAGGAGATGAGATAAATGCAATCGGCCTAGTCGATGATTTAAGCATGAAAATAAGTCGAGTTGAAGGAGATGCAATATTCGCTTTTATGGGGAAGAAATATCCCGTAGCTATACCGGTTAGACTCAAAATGCATAACGGAAAATTTTTGATTAAGGCAGCTCTTGAGCTAAAAGACGGACAGAAAGCCTGCCTTCTGATCCACAGCCACAACAAGTACGTGAAGGAGATCTCACTTACCAGATATAAAGGCCAGATCTCAATCAGCGATGCTCGCGGCATTGAGTTCATACCAATTTCCAAATTCTCCTTCAAGCAGGGAGGAATCTTAAACTCCATCAAATTCATCCTCGAAGGAAAGCGGAGGGCTAAAAAGTTCTTGAAAGGATGTAGAGTTGTCTAAAAGTAATAAAACTGGTGCCAAATCGCTAAACCGTCAAACAGTTAAAACCAAATAAAAACCAAATGAAACAAAAATGAAACTAACCCACAAATTGTAAGTTTTAAATATTCCGCTGAATAGATGGAATCATGGACATAATTTTGGGGCCTTCATCACCTGTTCTCGGAAAAAGGATTTCAAAAGCTTTAAATTCAAGAATTATCGCTGCTGAGTTCAAAAAATTTCCAGATGGAGAGCTGTACGCTCGTTTGTTGGGCGAGAGTAAGCAGGCAGCCATCATTCAAAGCATTTGCTCGAACGATGATTTGGTTTTCCTCTTGCTTTTGCTCGATGCCCTCGAAGAGGCGGAGAAGACGGTTGTGATTCCTTACTTCGGATATGCTAGGCAAGACAGGAAGTTCAAGGAAGGAGAGGGAATCAGTATAAGGGCGATTGCAAAGCTGATAGAAGGCTACACCGACAGGATTCTCACCGTAAACCTGCATAGCGAGATGGCTAAAAGCCATTTCAGAAAAATTCACGAGATAGATGCGATGCCGGTCATCGGCAGTGAATACAAAGACAGAGACGTTGTCATGATCTCTCCAGACCTGGGCTCACTCGAGAGGGTCAAAATCGCTGCCAAACATGCAGACTGTGATTTCGATTATTTAGAAAAGAAAAGGATCGACGCAAGCCATGTGGAAATAACCCCAAAAGAAATAGATGTTGAGGGAAAGGAGGTTGTAATAGTCGACGACATTATAAGCACCGGTGGAACAATAATCGAGGCTACGAAAGTTCTGAAAGATTTAGGTGCAAAGAGGGTTGAAGCTGTATGCGTTCATGCGGTGTTAGCTAACTATGCACTCTCAAAGCTCTTCAACTCAGGAATAGACGATGTTATAGCTACCGACACCATAGAAAGAATAATCAGCAAAATAACCGTTGCAAATGAGATTGCTGGTGAATTGGAAAAACTTATGCTTTGACAAATATGACAACAGATGCCTCAGATGAGTATCTGCTTGGCGTTTTTAAAATCATAGAAATTTTTAAATTTTAATTATAACCATAAAAAGTTACAATCTACCGTATCTCTTATGTGCTTCTTCTATCGTCATGATGTCGAGAATTTTAACAACTTTCTCATCTTTATAGATCCTGTAAAAAGCTGTGTAGCTTCTTGCAATATGCATTCTGTATAGCTCGTAGTCCGGAAGTTTGAGCTTCTTTTTATCTCCTCTTTCCCCAGGGTATGGATTATTAACAAGACTGCTGAGTTTATCCTTTATTATCCTCTGACTCTTTTCAGGTAGAGAATCGAGAAATTCAAGAGCTTTTTTGCTGATAAATACCTTATACCTCAAAATTTCAACTCCACAAATTCCTCTTCCTCTTCTATTCTTTTCATATCTTCGATGAGCTTCATTTTCTTCTCACTCTCGATAATCTCTATCAAATAATCGATCTTCTTTTTGAGATCCTCAACATCCTTTGCTATCTTTTCCAGTGTGATGTCAGTCGTGGTATCAGTCATGTTTTAAGAATTCTCGAGTAAAGAGATAAGGTTTTCTATACAATCTTTTTAGTTCTTTCCAAACACTTTGTGTGCTGTGTTTCAGAATGATTTCCTTACCGGAGACACTTCTCGTATTGAGACAAAAATCGTACAGTTAAAAAGCGTGGTGTAAAATTCATGTTGGTAAAAAACCAAATAATTTATAAATATGATGGTGAAAATACCAATAGTGGAGAGGAAAATCAAGATTAGAGGTCGAACGATAATTTACAGGGTTGTGCCCAAAAAAGGTTGGGCGGTAGTGATTAAAGAGGATAACGTGTTGATAGACAACTATCATCACGGTTTCCCCCACATACACCCGGAAAGGGACCCCATTAAATATGAGGATGTCTACGAGGTCGTTGAGATCGTTATCAAGCATATTGAGAGGTATGGGGAAATAAAATTGGAAAAACTGAGGGATGAATTATGCAGATAAGGTTTGTTAGGAGAATTAAGGCCAAGGACATGATTAAAGAGTTTGAGAGAAAGTACGGAAGTGTAGAGAAGTTGAAGAGGTACATAGAGAGAAATCCAGACGATTACACTGCCTTGATGGACTATGAAGACTGGGTACACTTTCTAGAAAATCCAGAGATCGAAATCGAAGAAGGGGAAATAATCGTTTCCGATATTTCGTTTCTAACACCTCAAAAGCTTCAGATACTCGAAGCTGTAAAGAAGTACAAGCCCAAATCGATAAGGGAGCTTGCCGAGAAAGTTGGAAGGGATATCAAGAACGTTTATATGGATCTGAAAGAGCTTGAGAAGGCCGGTTTGGTGGAGCTTGAAAGCTCCGGAAGGGCCAAGAGGGCATCGCTGAAGTACAACGAGATCGTGATAGCGATCTGATTAGTAAATTATTCTTTTCATATCCCATCTCATATCTTCGATGAGCTTCATTTCCCCCAGCAGTATGTCAGCCGTGGTATCAGTCATGTTTAAGAATTGCTGGTGAAGAGATAAGGATTTTCTGTTGCAAGAATCTTTGTTTAGTTAGAGTTTCTTGGATTTCTTCGTATCGACTGGGATAGAATTTCATGCTAGTTTTAGCCTCTCTTTCAACTGAATACAATCATTCTGCCCAATTTTAGAATTTTCAATGGACTAACTAAAACCCTTGATCGCTGTACTTTCTTTTTAACCTGTCAATTTTTGCGACTGTAAGCTATAAGGAGACGAAACCTATTTTTAATCTCGTATGTAATAATTTGTATGTCAAAGATTATTGAGGTAATTTACGAGGATGGAGTTTTCAAGCCCTTAGAAAAAGTTGAGCTAAAAGAGGGTAAGAAAATGAGAATAAAAATAGAGGACAAAAAGGATAATAGAAGAAACTTTTTACGAACTTGGAAACCGATAAAACTGGATAAAAAACTATCTTTGGAGGAGATACAAAGATTGAGGTTGAGCAGGTATGAGGATATTCTTTGACACGAACTTTCTTGTAAATCTGATTGTTGAAACAGAGTTCACAGAGACCGTTCTCAGAATTTCTAGAAGTTTTTGGTAATTGTGAGCTGTTACCCAACGATGCTTTGATAGCTGCGACGTGCAAGCATTAATGGGATAAATAAAATTGCAACGTTTGATGAGGATTTCAAAAGGGTTGATTTTTTAGAGGTTGTGGAGTTTAGTTGATTTGGTTTTAGGCGGATGTTTAATTTTGGAGTTAATGGATTAGTTGAGGTTTTACAGCTCGGTATTAGAGTGGCGATTTCTGCTGAATAGTTTTCATTGGTAAATTTAGGTAACCTTTTTTAGGGCCCTTACCAAACTAACACTCAGCCAACCTCTGCAAAGCTTTCTTCTC
>JACDNU010000034.1 GCA_017656505.1 Archaeoglobus sp.
GCTCCCGTGGAACACCCCAGTTTTATACCCCCTACCCCCACATCATTTTCAGACCACACCAAACCCTTATTAGATTTTCTATTCTACCTTCGACCATGTCCTCAAATGATCGAGATGCCAAGATAGAAAGGATGCACAGGGAAAAGCAGGAGCGTATAGCGAGGCAGATCGCCTTAAAGGAGGCGAGAGAAACGGTCATGGCCTCTCCGGCAACGGCCATAAAGGACCCGGAGATCATCGCGCACAAGGTGACGAAGGTCGCCGAGATCTACCTCCGCTGGATCCAAGAGCCGGATGTGACCACAGCGAAGCAGCTCGATGTGTCCACACAGCGGACCAGGAAGGGGGTGGAACCTTGAGCTCGGAAGCAAAGGTAGAGGCCAACGTAAAGATCCCTGAAGAGGAACCCAACTACGTCATCATCCGCCTCCGAGATAAAGGCAAGGATAAGAACAACATCCCCTTCACCATGCGCTTTAACCTCGCCAAACTCATCAACGAGAACCGCCTGAGCATCTCCCGCACCGGAGGGCACTACTTCCTGATCATCGACAGCTACGAGATAGGTTTGCCTTTGTCAGCTCTGAAAGAGATAATCGGGTTGGCCTTAATGATGATGCCCCCAGAACATGCCGAGCAGGTTTTCAAAGAGTGGTACGATGTCGTTTGCTGAGCCTATGGGGTTCTGCAAGAGAGAAATAGATCAATGCAACACTTGGATAAAGATCAAGTTTAAAATAGCGAATGAATTAAAAAAATAGTTAGAATGTTCGGTTTCGCAAATTACTTGTTCTGTAAGCATGTTGGGGAAGCAAGAAAGACCACACATCATTTCGATTTTGAGAAAGCGAACCTTTATAAGTTTATTATTTGTATTCTAAAAGAGGGGGAAGGAAAGTCATGGAATATCAAACAGTTGAGGATCAGTTATATTCAAAGCTATCTAAGGCTGATATAGATTGGTTACATGCGAACTCGTTCTCAGGAGACTTGCAGAAGGAAATGGTGAAAATTGCGAAAGATAAAAACACAATTCAAAGAATAGACGAAATTGTAAAGAGTATTCCCACCTCTCACAGGCTGTACTTGGCAGATGCACGCAAGATGGACATGATAGATGATGAAAGCGTGCATTTGATAGTAACATCGCCACCATATTGGACACTCAAAAAATACAAAAAAGAAGAGGGACAGCTTGGAGTTATTAAAGATTATAAGAAGTTTCTTTCCGAGCTGGATAAAGTTTGGGAGGAGTGTCACAGGGTACTTGTTCCTGGTGGGAGGCTCGTCGTTATTGTTGGTGATGTGTGCTTACCAAGGCGACGCTATGGAAGGCATATGGTCGTGCCGCTACATGCAGATATTCAGCGACATTGCGTGGATTTAGGATACGAGAACCTTACACCTATATTTTGGTATAAAATAGCTAACGTTAATCGCGAAGTATCTGGCAGAAACGGCTTCCTTGGCAAGCCCTATGAACCGAATGCCATAGTAAAGAATGATATAGAGTACATTCTCATGTTCCGAAAGCCTGGATACAGAAAACCATCCCTCATAAAAAGGAAGTTGAGCATCATACCAGAAGAATCATTCAAAGAGTGGTTCAGGCAAGTATGGATGCTAAGAGGAGAATCAACAAAATACCACCCGGCTCCTTTTCCTTTAGAGCTTGCTGAACGCTTGATAAGGATGTTCTCGTTTGTAGACGATACAGTTCTCGATCCATTCATAGGGACGGGCACGACAACTATCGCCGCAATTAGATGTGGCAGAAATAGCATTGGCATAGAAGTAGACCAAGAATTCTTCGAATTTGCCAAGAGGCGAATAGTCAATGAAGCCTCTAAACTCTTTACGAAAGTAATTTTCAAAGCTATTAGGAGGTAGATAATGCCACTTGAACGTTGGGCTTCGCTTAACGACAAAATAGCACGTGAAAGGCTAAGCTTTGAGAACATTCAGAACGAACTTTTACAAATTCTTGAAGATTTGGATAAACTCCGCAAAACAGGAAAGATCGAGGAAGGTGCGTATAGGCAGAAAGGAAACTATTTCAGGAAAACAATTATTGCACTTGTTCGAGCAAGATGTGATGTGGCTTTAAAAGAGGAGACATTAGAGGGACAAACAGATATCCATAAAGTCGACTTTGCATTTATAAACTCCGGGAAGAGCGTTAAGCTCTATGTAGTGGCGGGTGAGGCAAAAATGCTTGGGAGTCCAACACATTTTAGAGACGGCAAGCAGTTTCCTGAGCGTACAATATCAATAGACATCGATAAGAGGATCAAAGAAGTGAAATATACCCCCATTGACCTCAAAAGGAGGTTCAGCGCGCAAATGACTAAGGGATGGTCAAAATGGATTGATGACACGTATCCTAAATTCTTTTCTGCGTGGTTAATGAGACTTGGGTCAGGAAATAGACTTTCTCATGTTATTAGCAAGCTTGAAGGAATTTGTGAATACAATAACGCTGTTGGCGTGGCAATCTACACCGAAATTGATGGAAAATATCAATGGGTAGAACATCCCCTTAATTCTAAATTGCTTGACATTGATCAATTTGTGAAAAAAATATGTGAAGAAATTCTACGATATAGGGAAAAGTCAGGGACAGTACTAGATTCGTTCATCGATTAATAGTAATTTTTGCCCCCTATCACCAGCCCTTAGCATGAAGAGGTTATGGATCACGGCGGTTGGTGTGAGGGGTTTGAATTAGTCTCGAAATTAAGGCGGTCTAGCAAAGCGTTACGATCAAGCATTTACCTCTTCTAAGATTTCTTTTGCAAGTTCTATTGATCTCCTGGCATCTTCTTTGTCTAGGACAAGAGTAGTGATATAATCACTATCTCTTCTTTTAAACCGTAGATCATTGATCCAATCGAATAAATACTGTTTACCAAGTCTATCACTAATAACTTCAGGAAGCAAAGCGTGAGCGGATTTATCCTGTTTTTTAGCGAATTCATCTATGTCAATACCGTTCTCTCGTAACCAATCTCTACAAGAAAGGTACACCGCGTAATACGCCCTACTTATTATAGTTCTGTAAAATGCCTCCTCACAATCATCTACAAGTTCTCTTTTGCAAATGTCATCATCAGAGATTAATTCAAAAATATTCTCAGAGACTTTTAAAAAATTTTTGGGGTCGAACATAATTATCTGGTTGGTTGAACTGTAATCAATAATTTCCTTTGATACTCTTTGCTTCTCTCTTTGAACTTCTCATCAATTTCCTTTCTAATTTCTTCTGAGATCCTCTTCCATAGCTCAATTGCTCTTTTTAGATCGGACTCTCCTATGGTAATATCCACCACCAAGAGGTCAGCATGTGTGTCGGGGTCCTCTCTCGTCTGAGTCTTCAATTTAAGTAAGTTGTATTTTGTTCTAATCCTCTCTCCAACTTCTTTGACTATTTCTTCAAGAGGATAAAATTCTATCATTTTTGACAGCTTTCTAAGGATTCTCTCATTTAAATAGGTGCCCCAAATATTATGACTCAATCTTGGTCTGACCCAATATTCTAAAGTCCAGTCTGGAGGGCTAGTTTCAATATAATCCGTACTCTCAATATAAGGTACTTTTTGGGAAAGTGTAGACTCTGGACTCTCGTAGACTTCGCCTAATGACCATATTGATTGTGGATTTGTCTCTTTTCCATGTATCTCAATAAAAAATTTTGGTTGCTTGACCATTCTAAATCCCCCCAATTATGTTTTCTATCAGTTTTGATAATTCGTTGTATTTATTGTAGTCATCGTATCTAATTATCAGTCTAAATAGGCTTAATTTTGGATTTTCAGTAGTTGCAGTGTCAATCATCAAGTCAAACCAATTTGCTTCAGTCGGATTTTGACCTCTTACCCTGAAACCTGCTGGTCTTGGAGCTTGATTTAACAACTCTTCTAATTTGCTCATTTTTTCTAATTTAAAAAACTCAGAGATATTTGATTTCAAATCCTCTCTCTCAACTAAGCCGGTGAACGTGGCCTCATACATTCTAATATCACTTTCAAGCTTTTTATTTCGTATATACTCTAAAATCACTTCGAAATTGCTGAATGTGCTCTCAAATTCTGGACCGATTACAGAAACAAACGAGGACTGAGACAATCCAGGCAAGTTAGCATTATTATTGTAGATTATTCTAATCCCTTCATCCTCCTCCTTATAGGCAACCAGAAATGGCTCTTCTACAATTTCCCCGATAGACCGGCCAGATTCTGTAACGAGTTCTTCCCGTTTAGGCTTAGGTAATAAATATCCTTTTTCCTTTAAGAATGATATTAAATCCCTTCGATCAATAGATTCAGGATATTTAAAGATACAAGCCAAAGAAGTTGAAATCGTTCGAATCATGTACTGACCATATTTTCTTCAAAGTTATATAAGAGTTTCTTTTTTAATAGTCATCATTCTTCCCTCAAGTCATTCACCAGCTCCTTAACCTCCTTCTCCTCCCCCCACCCTTCCTTATGGACTCTCTCGATCTCCTCAAGCGATTTTTTAATGAGTTTTCTTCTATATATGCTATGGTTTTAGGCACTTCCCAAATTTTTGCTATCAACCCTAATTGATTCAATCTTTTCTCGGCAAGGTCTCTTGAGCCCTGTGGTACTACGACCCAGAATTTTGCAGAATACTTTTTAGCATAGGCGGCAAATAGCTCCCATTGGTCTTCTGTATGCTGATCGTTAATGGAATCTTCGGTCTCAACTTCAAATATGTGAAGGCTCCCATTCTCGGCAGTAACGTCGGGAATGTGCCCTTCTCCTGTTGTTTTCCATATTATCTTATTTGGCTTATCAAATCCTGAAATATCGGCTTTGATGTTTCTAAATCCCTTATCCTTTAAATAATCAACAACATATCTCACCATTTTGTCGTGGTCTGATTGAGATCTTCTTTTAGTCATAATTTTTCCTCCTCATTAATTGTTAAAAATCATATAGATTATCATAAATATTACTTAAAAGTTACTGCCAAGTTTCATTATGGTAAAGAATGATTTTCCATTCTATTTAGATCTTTCATTTTCAATAAGGGCTTTAGTGAAGGTCAGGAAATCTTTAATTTCAGATATGAGTCTCTCTGATAACGCCTCTCGAATTAAAGAATTCTCTAACATGGCCATTAATTCCGAGAGGGCATCTTCAAAATCGCCGAACATAACTGCTCTTTTGAGATACTCGAACGTTTTTTCGTAATCTTTTGCATATAATGATATGCGAGCAAGTTTGTTCCAATATTTAATTTGCTTTAGAATTTCTTTACTCCATTTCTCGATGCTTTTCTTCAGCTCTTCATCACTCTTAAATACAATTACTTCCTTTCCAGATAGGTCACTTGGAATGTTTTCTAGGGAGTCTGTCAATATTAAAATTTCTTTTCCATACGCTATCATTAAACCTATTTCAAGGAAAATATTCGGTAAGGCTGTTTTTGGAGTGTTCTCGGTGATTAATGCAACACCAAATGCTGAGGAAAGGATAAGTTCACAAATTTTACAGTATAGGTTCCTTGTTCCTTTAATATTCATAGCATCTCTCAAATAAAGATTGTTTGCAGCAAAAGCTTCATCTATTTTTTGCCTAATTTCAGAATCGTTTTCAATGGAAGAGATGATTAGAAATCCTGTTTTTGGAGCAGGGAAAATCTCCTTAGTACATTCACTTCCAGAATTAGGGCAGATAATCAGTACGATTCACCTCTTTGTAGATTTCTTCTTTTTTGGGCGGTATTTAGGTATATTTTTGTATGGCCCAGGTGTTTTCTTATGTGCCACAATTCTCCCAGTTTTTCTATCTATTTTTACCCACCTTTTTGTTTTGGGATTATAGATCTGAACCATTTCACTTTTTTTTCTACCCATACTTAATCCTCCTTTCCTAATCCAAAAATCAAAGAGATGCTGTTTCTATCTAGCTTTCATAAATATGCTTCTTAGCTTCTTTCTCAAACCTCTCCTCTTCAGATACTCCTTCTTCGTAAATCCTTTCAATCTCTTCAAGCAATTCGAGGATTCTTCTGCCAGTGTCTGTAAGAGAATAGACTGCTTTTGGTCGTCTAACGTTTGGGTTTGGATCTTTAACGTAATCCACTCTTATTAAACCAAGTTTCAAAAGCTGATTTAAACGTCTGTTGAAATTCGACCTTACTAAGCCTGATTCTCGCATTATCTCAGAATAGTAGGGCTTTCCTGCACCTATTGCCCTCAGAATTACAAAGGCATAGGTGTCTAAGTAGTCCAAGATTCCGGTTTTCTCTCTTTTGGGCATTACACCATTTTTAGTTAAAATTCTTTTATAAATATCATTCACAATAAGTGGAACTTACACCATAAACGAAACATTTAAGTAACAATATTTGCACAATAATTGGGTGTAAACACAACAGGTGGTGTAAATGAAGTTGGAAAGAAAGGCTGTGAAAATCGAAATCCCGCCCGGGATGTACAAGCAAATAGTGCAGCTCTGCGAACAGGGCCTCTACCGCAACCCCGCGGACTTCTTCTACGTCGCAGGCCAGAAGGAACTCTCCAGAATGGAGGAGAGGGCCAGGATCCACGAGATGCTCCAGAGGTTCAGAGAGCACATGAAGGAGCAGGACTGCGAAGTTCTCGCGGACGCGGAGGTGGTCTCTTGATGCTTGAGCTGAAAGGTTTTGAAAAGAGCCTCTGCTTTAAGTGTGCAAACTTCGGCATCGACATCTGGATCCAGAACGAAAACAAAAGTGAAGCCGTCCGCGGTGCATTAGCCTGCAAGTCAAATGGAGTTGCCGGTGAGAACAACATAGCCTGCAGCTGTTTTGAGAAGGCAGGTGATGCCTGATGCCCGCTATTCTCGAGCCCCAGGAAAAGTACGCCAGAATCGAGGAGGAGTTCAAAGACTTTCTGGAATGGCTTGATACCGTCCCTGAGCCCATCAGGAAAACGAGGCCGATCGAGATCCTCTACATCGTCTACGCCCATGAGCGGAAAACCGGAGCCGTGTGAGGTGATCAAGAGATGGAGGCCATATTAGTCTGTCCTTACCCTGACTGCAACTTCACCGCCGAGGATTTGAGATTTCTTAGAATCCATGCCATGAGATCTCACAGCCTGAACGGAAGATGCCCTGCATGTGGTAAGAAATACAAGAAAGTCCTGCTTCATCTCTCGTCTCAGGCAGCCAAGGACGAAAAGCATGCTGTTTTCTATGCCCTCCACCGTCCGGGAAGATACGGAGGGAACAACATCCACGGCTCAGCGAAAGACCTCGCCGTCGAAGTTTTGGAGGTTGAGGGGGCCTGAACATGGAGCTGAAGCTCTCTGGCAAAGTTATCGGCCTCAGCAAGACCGAAAAGGTGAACAGCGAGGGCGACAATGTCGAGACCTACAAGGCCACGCTCAAGTTCAACGGCGAGGACTACACGATCAAGCTCACCCTGACAACGGAGGAATACGACATCACCGAGGACTTCACCCTCAACGAGGAGTTCCTCCTCACGCTAAAGCCGGCGAACAGGAGCTTGACCGATTTCGAGGCTTGATGGTGATTTTATGCTTAAATGCCATCAGTGCGGTAACTCCGGCTGCTTCGTTCCTCTCAGCTCAACTCAATTCCTGTGCTGTTCTTGCGGTGCGAGTGTTGAGATGCCAAAAGGATCCAGGAACCCGATTGTGGAGGTGATATAATGCCTAAAAAGAGATCCAACCTCTGGGCGAACGTTGAAGAAATAATTCTCCAGCACTATGACGAACTAAAGAATAGAAGAATTAGAGGAAGCTACTACATAGTAAGAGAATACCTCACGCAAAGACTGAAGGAAGGAAGAATCACGGAACAGGAATACAACCACTACCTTTCTGCCCAAGGCTATGCAACCTACAGAGATGATCTGTGGCCAAGCATAGAGAAACAATACGGGCTTGAGAGGCCCGAAGCCAAACCCATCGGTATCATTTATGACAGAGGTGATGAAAGACCTATCAGCGAGTTTGAAAGGGTATATTACAGAGCAAGGGGCTTCATATTTGTCGAGAAAGCTGATGAGGCTGAAGATCTAAGAGAGTTGAGCCATCATGGATGGGCAATTGTTGCAGGACAAAGTTTCTCAACACGTCTGATGAGACAGCTTTTCAAGCTGGATGGCAGACCTGTTCTAGCTTTACACGACTGTGACACTGCGGGAGAATGGATCTATAGGGTCTTTGATGTAGGAAGCAGGAGAACCAACCACCTCCAACTATGGCTTGAAGATGTCATAGATCTGGGACTGCATGAGGATGATGCCAGCTTGCTGGCTTTACCTTCTCAGCCTGAAGCTGGTAAATTTAGGAAGTCCAGGAATGAAAGGGTAGAACTTTCAGCGTTATCAGTTCTTAAAGTAAGGTGGGGGATCGAAAACCCAGTTTTAGCCTATACAATTGCAAAAATGAGGAAACTTGGTATAAGAGTAACTCCAACACCTGAAGAAGCAAGAAATCTGCTCAAGGATATTGTTGAAGAGAGAATCAAGGAAGCTTTCGAAGAGCTGAGTGACAAACTCTGGGAACTCTTCACCGTTCCCTCTATAGCAGCATCAAAGTTTGCAGATGAGCTAAGTTATCTGAATTTTGAGGTTGTGGATGTGAAAGTCCCACCAATGGCTGATATCAGTTTAGACTTTGATGAGCAAATTAAAAAGCTAAAAGAGATCTTAGAGAAAGAATTTGAAAAAATAAAGCCAGAACTAATCGAAAAAGCACAGAAAGCAATAGATGAGGCAGAATTACTTGATGAAGATGAGTACGAGCGAAGAATAGTTTCGAGGCTCAGCGATTCTCGAATTCTTTCGATTTTAGGAGGAGGCTGAGAGAATGTCCAAAGGAGATGCTCTCGTTTGGCTGATGGCAATTTCGGCGATCCTGCTGACGATCACGTTGAGCGGTTGCTCTTCCGCTCCTACTGAGAAAGTTAAGCTCGCATGGGCATGCATGGACGGCTGCTCGAACATGCAGGAGCTCTACGAACTCAAGTACGGCATCAACATGACGAAAGAGGATCACGACGCCTGTGCCGAAATCTGCTGGCAGCAATATGGGGGCTGATTTGAATGGTGATGTACTTCAAATCCGAAACCGTTCTTGACTTCCTTTTGAGGAATGGAAAAGTCTACACCCTTAGAAAGCACAAAAGAAAGAAAACAGGAAAGGACTGGATAACACTCGGCAAGCTCGGCCCAGAAGATCCACTTCCCCCGCTGAGAGAGAAAATCGCAGATGTCATTATAAAAGAGATCGGACTCGTTGATTTGGCAACCTTCAAAGTTTTCAGCTTAGGTAAAGAGGAGCCGTTGACTCTTCAGCAATTTGTGAACGAGAGCTCATTCTCCAACGTTGATAGTTGGGTAGAAGCTTACAGGTTCTTCGCTGGCAAAAAGACAACGCAAGCATGGCTTTACGAAGTCACCCTCCTGAAAATTCATGGATTTGAAGGAGGCTGATTCCGATGCCTGAACCTAAGGGAGTTAAGTTAACGAAGAAAGAAGTTATCTCACGGTTCAACAAACTTATTGAGGAAGGCAAGATATTTGATGGAGTCACAGTTACTGGTGCTAAGCTTTCAGAACTAATGGAAGCTTACAGAGTGGATAAGGTTGGTAGATCTGCTAAATACAATTATACATGCGATATCTGCGGCAAAAACGTAGGAGAAGACGATTTCTTTGTATTTTGCCGGTTGAAAGGGACTTCTCATCGATGGAAAACTGCTCGGCCAGTTCATAAAAAATGCCTTGAGGAGGTCGATTCTGATGGTATGTTTTGAGTGTCCGGTTTGTGGTTTCTATGACTACTTCGACGACAAGAAACCAGATAGCTGCCCGAACTGTGGAACCGAGATGATCAGATGCTCTGAATTTGAGGGGGATTTCTGATGGTGAGTGCCATGATTAATCACTGTTCTGAGGAAGGCTGTCCGGCTTACAAAGCTGGAGAATGCCTACTCAAAGATTCCTGTTTCTTGGTTGATCCGCTGATGGCGGCAATCGAGTTCAGAAAGATCAAGGAGGTGGATATCTGATGGTATTAAAGCTAAAGGCTAAGAATGCACGTGGCTACATAGAAATAAATCTCACTCAGTCATACATGGATTTCAAAGGCGAGATTGTATACATCGATCCACACTGGTTCTGCCGTTGTGGCAGAGTTAGAAAAGTTCAGTTGATTAGAGAAAGAGTCCGGGTTTTCTGTGATTGTGGATTAGAGAAATTCTATTGTATTAAGGAGGAGAATTAGATGGCCCTCTGCGAGAACTGCCCGGCCGAAAAGGACTTTCCCGAATTATGGGTTCAGGAATGCATAGCTTTCGGCTCCTGCTGTCCTGACGACCTCTACGGAGTTTACGGTGGAGATTGCTATGCGACATTTGAGAATTGCTATGCCTTCGAAGATGAACTCGACGAATACGACGATCCTGATGGTTTTGGCCCCAAATTCGAGGAACTCTACGACTTGGGAGAGATAAGAGCAAAGGAGGTCAGCAAATGAAAGATTTCAGAGATCTCACGCCTTTCTGCTCTGAAACCAACTGCCGCGACAACCGTAACGGCGTCTGCCACTTCGACGGCACCTGCCCGAGAAAATTCTTCTTCTGAGGGATACCATGAACAGGAAAACCAAAGCAGAGATCCGCGATTTCTGCAAACGAATCATCGTCGAGCATAAAAGAATCTCCCTCTCTGAACTCTTCGAACTCTGTCGGGAAAGGTTCGTCGTAAGATCCAAACAAGAACTCGGCTACATCCTTTCTGCTCTTACCAACAACGGAAGCAATCTGGTTAAATATCGCGGCTACATTAACGGCCGAAGAGAAACAATCTACGCCTTGAGAAATGAGAAACGCTCCAGACGTTGCCTCCTTTGTGGAGAAAAGATTCCCTGGCGAAGCCCTTTCCGCTTCTGCAACGACTGTTTTCCCAAAGCAGAATCGATCGCCAACTTCTTCATTCCCATTCCAGAGGTGATCTCTTGAACCCCCTCAAATGCCGGTACTGCGGAAAGAGAATATCAGAGATCGAGGCCATCCAGACCTCTCCCGTCGTGCTCTGCCTCGAGTGTTACAGGGCCCTGAATGGTGGCCACACAAGGGTCCGCTATTCTGTGAGCTATGCGGTGAGGTGAAATCATGGCCGAGCTTGTCATAGATGACCTCTGGCGTGAATCCTACTCCTGGAGGGAGAAGAGGGTCGGCAAGCATAGCAGAACCGTCAACGGCTCTAAAGTCATCAGCCCCAGAATAGTCCTGAGCCAGGAGTTCAACGACTTCATAGGCAAAACCTTCGACGTCTACGTCGGCAAGGGTGAGCTCACGGACTGGGGAGGAAAGAGACGGGGTAAGTTCCTCCTCCTCTTCTTCGAAGAGTCAAAGAAGTCGAGACGTTCAGAAGAGGAGGACGATTACGATGACTACGACGATTACGAGGAATAACGGAGCTGGATGTGACCACATAGCGGACCGTGATGTGTCCACAGGCGCAGACGTCCCCATCTGTGACCACAATCCTCCGGAAGACCTGATATCCGAATTCGAGGCCTGGCTTAGAAGGAAAGGCTACAGCGAGTCGACGGTGAGGAACTGGGTTACCAGAGTCAGGACGATGTTCAGAAAGCTCGAGGAGATATCAAAGGACGAGATCCACAGGGTCTGGTACAACAGTAGGCTCAGACATCAGTATTTGAGAGCGTACAATCGCTTTTCGGAGTTTTTGGAAGATTCATGACAAGGGAGAGGATCCTCCAACTCCTCCAGGAAAGACCCCGAACACTCCAGGAGTTAGCCAGGATCCTCCGCATGAATGAACCCAGCATAAAGTGGCATCTCGTCAGGGACGAGATCGAGGGCAGGGTAAAGATCAAGAACAACCTTATTTTTTTGGACTCCTCTTTTTATTCTTACAAAACACGTAATAATCCAACAACTGCCGAATGTGAAACTGGATACGGGTATGTGAATAGGGGTTCTAAACCTTCACTTTTCGATTTTTATTCAGACAATGAATGTGAAGTAAAAACCGATAACAGACCTTCTTTGACTAAATCAAGCAAATTTAATGGGGGTTCACAAAAAGGTGAAGTACCCCTATCCAAAACTTCACATTTAGCAAGGGATCACCACGATCACAATCCGACAAATGGTGAAGTCCCCCTGACATGGCTGTCGGTAATAGAGAGGATAAAGAGCGGAAAGGACAGAGTAACCCCTCAGATCTTAGGCCTCATTTCACGCTCTAAAGGATGTATAGCTCATAGAATAATTGCAAAGCACCTGAAACTCGACAGAACCACCATAACGAAGAGAATAAACAGTCTCGTCAACCTCAATATATTGGAGAGAATACCATCCCGACCCCGCAAGTACATCGTCGATTCCAGATTTCTTGAGATGATGAATGGTGACATTTCACATTGGATAGGGACCCCTATCCCCGCCCCGGAGAACGGTTATTTCCGCCTGCACGGCTTCCAGAGGGTCTTTTTGATGGTGAACTTTCACCTTGATAATGTGAACCTTCACTTTTACAGGGATCTCCTCCTGAAAAGATACGGCTGGAGGCTCGCCAAAGTGATTAAGAGAAGGGGCTGGAAATCCTATATTTTCACCCATCCCGATTTCAAGGAACTCAAGATCGAGCTCACCAAGCGGACGATAATAGTCTCACCGAAGTTCAAGGAATCCTTCATCATCCCGTTCGACGATTTCCCTGAGAATCCTGAAGACCTGAGAAGAAGAATAACCAATTATGTGCGATCGGCTGCTGAAGATTTCTCAAAAGCCCTTTCAGACGTCCTGACAACGAACATAAGCATCATCGACAGGGGTTGGGCTGGCGAGAATCCGGTGAGCCCTAAAGCAAAGAAAAAAGAATTCAAGAAGATCAACAAACCTGAGGTCTCATACATCGATCCTGACGGAATAATCCACAGGACCGAAGAAAGATATGGTAAGTTCTACATCAACGACCTGGGCTGGTTCATCGACAAGTCCCTGAAAACCGAGGCAGAGCTCGAGTTCAGGAACGATGCCGAATCTGACTCCATCGAAAAATCATCGAAGTTCAAACGGATGATCGAAGCCTTAAGCGATCCTCATATCCTCAACGGGATAAAGTATCTGGGTCAGAGTGAGGGGTTTGCAGTCTCAGCTTCAGGCGGCCTTCCAGCCCAAAATCTATTGGAATCCCTGAAGGAGAGTATAAGAAACCTCGAATCCCGCCTCGAACGCATCGAAAAGCTAATTCTCGAAGGCAACGGAAAATACATCCGCGAATCGACTCAGGTATTGAACGCCGTTGCGATTACCATGGAACGCCTAACTAAACTCGAGGAGAAACTCGCAAAGAATGGCTTTCCGGTTTTTGATCCCGGTTAAAGGAGGTGATAGTTTGGAGGAAACCGAGTTTGAAACTTTGCTTAAAGAGATAAAGAAACTCCAAAAGGAAGTTGAAGGGTTGAGAAATGTCATAGACCAGCAAATCAAAATCGAGAACCAGATGTATCAGCTTATGGGGTTGTTGGGTCACGCCCTCAAGGAGATAGCGGCCTTGAGGGAAGAGATAAGTCTTTTGAAAGGAGGTGAGTGATGAGAGTTAAATGGAAAGACTTTGAGTTTGAACTAAAAACTCTTAAGGATTTAGAGTTGTTCAGGAAACTCGTTGAGACTCTGATTTTAGACAGGTCTAGAAATACTCAAGAGAGACTAATAAAAGACTCTGTTACGCTATTTATCATAGAAAAACTTGAGATTTCACCTGAGGACTTCATTCCTAAAGAAGAATTGTACAAATCTTATTGTGAGTATTGTAGGCAGAATAAACTTCCGATTGCTCATAAAACCTCTTTTGCTCGGCAGTTAACCAAGCAACTTGAAGTTAATAGTTACAGACCCAAGCTTGATGGTAAGAGAATATCAGCTTGGAAAGGAGTTCGTTTTAAAAAAGAAAGAGGAAGTGAGGATACAGAGGTAGATTTAGATTTTCTAAGGAGACAAAGGCTTGAGGAATTAAAGGTTATGCGCGATATAATTGGATGACGGAAACCGGATGAAGGGTGGCGAAGTATGATTTTTATAAAGAGTTTTTGTAAATTTCATCTAAGGCAAAATCTGGAAGAAGATATAAGAAAATACCACCTTTCTAAAAATCTAAGGTTGTAGAGGTCATGACCAGGCGTTGTGAGGTTTGCGGTTCAAAACTCACTTCGAATCAGAAGCACTTTTGCAGCCAGAAATGCAAGGCGATTGCCCAGACCAAGGAGTGGCAGATAATCCAAGAGCTCCGTAAGGCTGGCAGGATCTCTTTCATTCAGCTCACTATCATTGTCCAGCAGCGCTACAGAAAGCGGAATATTGACGAACATCTCTCAAATATCATGAGGCTCCTGAAGCAAACAACCAGTGTAGAGATAAAGATCTAGTGAGGGACGGATCTAATCCTCTAAAGGATACTTTCTATGCCTGTGAATAAACTTCCCCTCATTTGAAAGAATGAGGTGCCAGACCTCTATTATCCTCCCATCCAAACTCCTTTTCTCGTAAATAATGCTTATTCCATCCTCCATGAAGTTGTAGGTGGCAATCCTTATCCTGTGTATATGCTTGTCATCCCTGAACTCAAATCTCACGTTATCTAATATTGGGTTTCGAGTATTTATACTTTTCTCAACAAAACCTTTATATACGATACCCAATATAGGTTAATGTGCAAAAGAGTGAGACCGTTTCAGCCAAAAAGAGTGTAAAACCCAAAATGGTCTTGCGGGTGTTAAAATGGGAGACGTAACTCAGGCTATAAAAAAGAGACTTAGCATAGGGATTATAAGAAGGAATGAAATCATCAGGCTAATTGAAAGTGGTGTTAATACGGCCTACTCCATAGCCAGGGCCATGAACTTGGATCCTGGAACCGTGAAACATCATTTGGACTGGCTGGAGGAGAAAGGGCTTGTTAAATCAACCACCAAGATCGAGGGCGGAAGGGCAAAGAGAGTCTTCGAGCTCGCATTTCCCGCTGAAGTTCTTGAGAAAATTATGGAAGTGCTCGATCTAGTGGATGTGGATATGGGGGAGGCGGAGAAGAGGATTGTCAAACTCGTAATAGAGGTAGCTGAAGAACTGGAAAGTGGAGATATCAGCTTTGATGAGGCTGATAAGATCTTCACAACCCTTCTCGCTCTGAAAAACATAGATCTGAGTGAAGAGGTCGAGGAAATTCTGACACTCGCAAATGAGCTTCACGATGAGAAGTGGGAAACAGTTGCTGTACTAAAGGCTCTTGCGAAATTACAGAGAGAGTTCAGGATGGAGGTTGTGAGGTGAAGCATGCTCTTGGCAACCCTCACTGGTGAAACCCTTCATTCCTACGAGAAGAAAACCTGGCAACTCATAACCGAAGAACCAGTCTCTGTAGCATATGTGAGGTTTGCGGAAAAAGAAATCCGCCAAATTACTGTACCACGTGCTCAGAGTGTGAAATTTCACTTAAGACGGCAACTTCCAAGTTTTTGGCATTTTCTCCAACAAACTTCGCAACAGTCATTGCGTAGTGGACATCCACCACCTTTACGAGTATCTACGATATTCTGACCACAGTAGGGACAAAATTCAAGAAAAAGAGGTAATTCCATTTCTTCTGTCATGTTTGCTGGGGTTCCATCAGGATTTAGAATTTCCACTTTATATACTCTCTTTCCTTCCAACAATTTTTCTTTTACTTCTCTTCTCCCCCATCGGTAACCGTCAATATCGATATCCCAAACCATATTGGTTCTTGTTCATTTGTTATGTTTAACTTTTACTACAAAACTGAAACATTTTTTCCATACCATCTATATATCCCACCTCAGAAAAGCCCTCTCCTGCCCCAATTCACACCCCCCATTTTTTCAAGGTTTAAATTTATTGAAATTCTTAAACCTAATATGATCCTGAAAGAAGGTGTCCGGATCCTTACTCCGCAAGAGTATGATGCCCTCAGAGATGCAGCAAACAAGCACTACCACCAGATCATGCTCGATGCCGCCCTTTACACTGGCATGAGATATGTCGAGCTCAAGAGATTCCAGGAGCATCCCGAGTGGTTCCACAAGGAAAGAAGGGCGATCTACCTCCCACCGGAGGCACAGCTCAAGAAGGAGAGAAAGTTCAAAGACCGCTATGTCTACCTTTCGAATGTCGGAATGTACGCCATTCAGTACTTCCTCGCCCTGAAGGAAAGGTTGCCGAGCATTCAGGCCTGGGACAAGAACCTCAAAAGGTGGGCGGCCAAAGCGGGTCTGGATCCAGCGGGCATCTCGGCAAAGACCATGAGAAAGACTTGGGAAAGTTGGCTCGTGGTTTCTTTCCCAGATAAGGTTCCACTCATTTGCATGAACCAGGGACATACCGAGATCACTTCGATGAATCACTACATGCAGTTACCTTTTTCTAAAGCAGAGAGAGAAGAGATTAAAGAGAGGACTGCAGGGTGGATGGGCTTAGCGTGATAATACGATTACTATTCGGAGATGATTTCAAATTTCATCATTTGTTTTTCGATAAGTCCTCTTCTCATATCCAATATCAAAGGCGCTTATCTTTGTAGAATCTGCTTCCTCTCCAAGATCTCTAAGCCTACGGTTGACGAAAGGGAGCACCTCATCAGTGATTCTATCCATAGATATATCATAATCCTTGCTTAGCTTGTTTATTAACTCTGTAACACTTCTCATCGACCTTGCCCCTTTTTTGGGATCTGTAATTATGATATCTCTTTTTCCGAGATCCTTACTTCGCACAACACATACCTTGATTCCGTCAACATCCACACATGGTTTCTCATCCTCATACATCTTCATTCACCCTCTTTCAACTTATTTCATCTTACTCCCAGAAGTTTAAAAATTTTTCTATGTCAATCATGATAGTTCCATAAAAAGCAGATTCACACCCCCCATTTTTTCAAGGTTTAAATACTACTTGATTCTCAGATTCTCATTGTAGGCCGGGGAAAGCGAGACGATGTTGGTCAGCGATGCCTTGTTGCCCTGGTAGCGTAGCATAAGGCCCTTTCGGGCCACGTCTTTTTTCAGTAGAACCCCCGGCGAGAAAAGGTTGAGAGGTGAGACCGGTTGGCGGAGAGAGTAGTTGCCAAAATTAAGCGGAAGCCAAAGCACGCCTACTACGTCAAGGAGGACGGGTCTGTAATTGAAAGACCCATGAGCGAGCTAAGGAAGCAGAGAGGCAAGAAAAAGAAACAAAAGAAGGCCAAAAAGAGGAAAACCGGTAGGAAGAAGTAAGGAGGTGAGTTGGTTGAAGAGACGGGTTGGAATTTTGGTAGTTTTGGTTTTAGTGGCTTGCATAGCGACTGCATCTGCCGGCGTCGTCTCCACGAGCTTCAACAAGTACGTGGAGCTTTCAGTGGAGCAGCCCGACGAGGCTAAGGCGAACAGCATCAACACCGTTCTGATCACCATAACGCCGAAGACGAGCTATCCAGTCGATGTCAGAGCAGTTATCGTCCCAAGCCACTTCGTCATAAAGCCGGAGTGGGTGAGCGGTGTCGATGCGATGAAAACAGGCACGGGAGTAACCTTCACCGCAAAGCACCTCACAGACGAGAAGACGATCAGGATAGCGATCCCCGGAAACGTCCTTGAGGGCTACAAAGGCGATAGGATCGAGCTGATCAAGGAAGTCAGGTTCGTAGCCTATCCGAGCATGGGTGGTTCTGGAGATGTCCACGCCTACGAGCTGTCAACGTTGAACGTCGATCCTACGAGCTTCCTCGTCTACGAGTCTCCTTGGGAGGCTGCATTTCCAGTGCTCATGATGGTTCTCGGTGTCGTGCTGGTGATCGTGGCTAAGAGGGAGCTGTGAGGTGGTAGCGATGGAGAAGAACCAGTTAATCCTTGCCGGATTTGGAATCCTCCTGATCGCACTGGGAGGATTGTACTACTTCGGCTACTTCGATAACTTCGATTGGCAGGACTACATACCTTGGTTCGCAGACAGGGGAGACATTAAAGCGACTGTTTTCGACGGTAACGGCACTTCAGACACCTCTGACGACATTCCGCTTGAGAACGCAACCGTCTACATCCTCGGTACTGAGCTTCAGAAGATCACGGGTTCAGACGGTGTAGCCCTGTTCGAGAACGTGGACGTCGGAGACTACACCGTCGTTGCGGAGCACAACTCAACACTCGTCTACGAGGATGTGACGGTTCAGAAGGATGCAACGGTTAACGTCACGCTGATATTCAACGCAGGGAGCTGAAACGGACAGAACCCCACCGGAGGGGGACTATGAAGCTTAAACCTCTATTTTTTTCTCTACTTATTCTGATAGCGATAACGGGACTGACATCTGCTCTCAACGTTACGAATGGAAATACAAAAGTGGTCACGGCTCTCGAATCGAGACCATATGGATTCAGCAATACGCCTGTGCTGTATTGGGTAGACATCTACAGGAACGACGAATGGCAGTTGGCTTATAGCGTAATCAACGTACTCGATTCTCCCCACTCTATAATTTCAGAGAACGTGACGGATTATGGAAATTACAAAGAGATCCATACCGTATTGCAGGGAAATAGCGGAAAACAAGCTGATGTTTACATCGAGGTTTACCCAAAGATCGTTTTGGTTAGGTCAACTTCTGACGATGTTGCATCCTATGACACAAGATACAACATGATTTACCTTGGTTCAAATGATACAATTGCCTATACAACAGCAACCGACGTAGGTCATTACGAAGGATCGATTGAAATCAAGAGCTTAAGCCAGATAACAAACGGACAAACGTTTCTTGGCAAAGGGTTTATCGCCGTAGACAAAAAAATTTGGATTGGACAGGTATCCTGTTTCAGAAGCATAGCTGAGTGGAAGCGAGGAGAATATAACGGCTATCCTAACGTAATTTTACAGGATTTTCCTGCAAACGATGTTGGAGTGAATACAGAGAGCTATACTTATGACACCGACTGGATCGCTTTCGCTCTCTACGACTCGCCATCAGAGCTAAGAGAGTTGATCGAGGACTCGTTGGCAGGTCATATCACCCCAAAATCTTTCACAAGGGAGAAGGTAGTGTGGTTCAGAACACCGTCACTCTCTGACCCGGGACATCCTAATGAACAAGATGCCTATGATGCAATAAATGCTTCAATTGCTGTAAACAACTATTTAGGACGTACTGTTGTAAATGCGATAGAAATCGATGATGGATGGCAGGTTTCAGGTGATCCAACAAGTTATGATTCGTCAAAGTTCCCTAACGGACTTTCACCAATCGTAGATTATGCACATCAGAATGGGTTAAAGGTTTACATCCATGCCAGATTTGAGAATGTTCTCTCTAAGGGCATAACAAACTGTGTGAACGCATGGAAGGGATGGGGTATAGACGGAATAAAACTCGGATTCGTTACCAATTACGCTTATTCTACAGAGAATCCGAGATACACAACAGAAAAAATCAGAGAGCTTGCACAGACACTCTACGACAACAATATGACTTTTGTTACACATGAATTCAGAGATTGGGGTCTCTTTTATGAATTCCAGAACTATATAGGTGCAGAAGCAGCATCAACCGCTGAGCAAGGAATTAGCTACGGTGACAAGGCTTATGCGATCAGTCTTGCCTTGATGGGTGCGGATGCGACTATCGCAGGAGAAGTGTACAATACCTCAAAATCGACAACCGATATGTACGATCTTGCTGTTGGACTTGGTCAGACAAACATAGAGTCTATCGGATACAGCCTTTTTGAAAATAACTTCTACAGGGAGGTACTGAATCTATCTTCGCTTTACGGAGACTTGGATGATATAGATTGGACAACCAAGACGGTCTTTACGAGATACGTTGATGGAAATAAGGAAGTAATCGGCGTAAGTTCAGCAGATGGCTGGAGTGGAACGATCCAATTAAATGGTACTGCCAACACGGTTAAAATCTACAAATCTGATGAGACCACCGAAACTTTGAACGATGTAAGCTCTGTTTCAGTGAATATACCCTCAGGGGATGGAGTTATCGTATATGCAGAGTACTCTGTAGAACCTGAACCTACCCCTACCCCAACTCCTACTCCCACCCCAACACCAACTCCCACACCAACACCAACTCCAACCCCAACCCCTACACCAACACCTACCCCAACACCCCCACCAGCCGATCCTAATCCTTCAGTCCCAACATTGCTGTGGAAAGACGGAGGCTACTTCGCTTGGGGAGGAACATACTACAACGAAAGCGGAAGCATAAAACTCGGCTCAACCGTCACCTTCGCACTTAAAAACGGAACGGAGCTTCTTAATGGAACACTATTAATCGATGGAGCGGATAAAGGAGACTTCAATGGAGAAGAACTCCAGATAGACTTCCTCAAAGAAGGCACATACGAAATCTCGGTCACAGGATCAGACGAAGAAATCTCAAACATCCCCCTGAACATCACGGTCTACAAGCCCAGCGGAGCAGAAGGCTACTTCTCTCAGTACATAGCCTTCGTGAAGGGAACTCTTCCACCACTCTCAGGAAACAAAACGCTGGACACAGCCCTCTACGCCTTCTTGGTGATCCCATTAGCGATAGTGATCGTCCTGAAGCTGTTGGTTGCTGTGGTGTTCAAAGAGTGAGGTGATGCCATGAAGGTTAAGCTACTTTTTCTTTTCCTTGCGATCCTTCTAATAGCGAACCCAGTCTACGCATACGGAACGAGCTTTGATACGGCTGAAGAGGTCACAGAAAGTCAGCATTACGTAGAAGACATCCAACCATCCTCCATGCACTATTGGAAGGTTTATCTGAACTCAGGGGACACTCTGCACATCTATTTCGACCAAGGAAACGGAACGGGAGACGATTCGGTAGCTCTGAATTTCTTCAATCCATCTCAACAATCCATCACCTCTGACCTGCAGAACTTAGGCTGGGAAGACAAATACGTCCACTACCGCTACGATGCAAGCGAGGCGGGATGGTACTACATCAGAATGGAATATTACGGCACAACAACCGCAACATACGAATTCTACACCTTGGGCAACTCCGCTGCACCGACTGACATCGTTCTAAAAGACCTCTACCTGAAATGCCTCAGCTACAAGGACTGGGATGGCTACGCTTACTCCTGCTCCGAATACTACTACGACGGAGACAGCCTACCCCAGAACTACGCTGAAATGGACGGGCAGGTTTACCTGAAAGCCGACAACAACGGAGGTGGAGGCTCGATAAACCTCGCATACTCTACATACGGTGCTGTCGACCTTTCAAACGTCGATACAACTCTTACCCTCGGAGATTACGAAACAAACCACGTTGAAGTGGTAGCTGACTTCCACCTCGTGTCTAACGGCAACGATGTCTCGATAGTCTTCAAAGAAGCTGGAGACGACTCTAACTTAGAAGGCGTAACTGTTCACACACCTACCGGTACAAGTCCGACTCCTACTCCAACACCAACCCCAACGCCAACACCAACTCCCACTCCAACGCCAACCCCTGAACCAACTCCAACTCCTCCACCCGGCTCAACCGGGACTCTGACCACGATGGTGGACGACATCTCAACCGACGGAGCGAGATTCTACCTCGGAGAACACACGATAAAGGTCTGGGATTCTGAAATAAACGATGATGTGGCAGCCGACATCTACGTTAACGGCGTTTTAGCTGGTAGAACTGCCCATCCTTGGTATGATCCATTCGGCTGGTTCACCGATAACGAGCTGAAGTACAATTTCAACGAGGAAGGGAATTACGAGGTGATGGGCGTTGCAGAGGGCGGCAGAAACGACACGATCACGATAACGGTCTCGAACAACTACAATCCAGATGATCCTCAAGCAGTTATTCTCCTCGTAAAACCAGAGGGTGTAAGCAATTGGATCAGCGGTAATGTCACGGTCAAAAGAGATCAGAAGGTCTCCTTCATGATCGTCATGCCGAATCCAGACGTTTTCAGCACTTGGGCAAAGGTAACAGGAGATATTTATGTGGATGGAGTTAAAGTCGGAGAAACACGATTTCCGCTCCTTGCGAGGATAATAGGAATCGGTGATCCAACTTTCGAGTACCTATTCAACAGCACAGGGGTTCATGAGGTTCAAGGCGTCTATGAAACTATGGAAGGAACAGAGGTTGTCCAAAAGTATACGCCAATCCTCTATGTAAACGTGACGAGTGAAGAATACAGCGATAACTCCTCGTCAATCTTTGATAGTCCGATATTCCAGTTCTTCCACACCATAGCCGAAAGCGTCCCCCTATTCGGAGACTCAAAGATCGACACAATCGCATGGCTGATCATAGCCATCCTCGCACTGGCGATAGTCTTCCGGATAATCTTCTGAGGAGGTGAAGGATGAAACCGGTGTTCACATTCATGGTCTTTCTAATTTTTATCGCCTTCTCGCTGATCTACATCAAGGCATACGGCTTCGACGAGTTCACGAGATGGATAATGAGCAACGCTATGGGCTACATCCTTGCGTTCATAGCTGGTGGTGTGGTTGCGGACATCTTGGCGAGCAGAAACGATTGAGGACATAAACGGAGCAAGAAAGAAGCGGAAAAAGAGGAAAGGTCTTCTCGAATGGCTATTCGGGTGAAAAATCATGTCAATGGCAGACTTCTTCGCTTCAATCGCTAATTTTTTCACTCAGCTCCAGATGTGGACTGGTTTATCCGCTCCCGCATTGCTCTGGTTGGTCTTCACAACCTACAAGGCTTTCAAGCACGCCTCAAACGAACACGACAGCGTGGCAGCGATTCTCGCAGAGGTGAGCTTCTCGATCCTGCTCTGGTGGCTCGTCGGCTATCTGCTGATCAACCCGCTCTGGAACTTGCTCCTGTCGAGGATTTAGTAATCAGGTGGTTAAGATGGAAGAAAGCGGAAAACTGATCCTCATCGCCGTTGCAGCCTTCGGACTTGCTATCTTCATCTATGCAGCCTACATCTCAGACCCTCCGTTAATCAAACTCCCGAACATTCAAGAGAAGCTCAAGACTGAGGTGGAAAAATCTCAGAAGGTCGATCCTAAGCTGCTCAGCACCCTATCAGTCGATCCGAAGAAGAGGGTGAGGATGTTCGTATCGCTTGAGGGCATAAACGCAACGGAACTCGAAAAACAGGGATTGAAGATCATCAAGAAAGGCAAGTACGCAAACTACGCAGTCGTCGAGGGAGACTACACAACTCTGAACAAGCTCATCAGCACTCAGGGAGTCTCAAAAGTCTATAAGGACGGAGCTGTTAAAGCTGTCGAGGTCGATCTGAGCCAACTGGAGAAAATCCCGATAAAACCTGTCGTTCAGGACGTGGACTGGAATCTTGAAGCCATAAAGGCTGACGTAGTCCACCAATCGAACATCACGGGCAGAAACGCTGTTATCGTCATAATAGACACCGGTGTCAATCACAACCTTCCAGACCTCAACGATCACTATCTCACGGGCTATGATTTCGTTCACAACGATAACGAGCCTGATGACGTCTACGGACACGGAACTAAGTGTGCCTCGATTGCGGTAGGAGAGGGTGAAACCTATAAGGGAGTAGCCCCATCAGCGAGCTACATCGCTTTGAAAGCCCTGAACGACGAGGGATGGGGGAACTGGAGCGACATAATAGCCGCCTTGGAGTGGTGTCTCGACTACATAAACTCAGGTCACAGGATCGACATCATCTCCATGTCATTAGGAGCTGACTTAGCCCCTCCGGAACTCCAGCAGGTCTGCGATGAACTCTACGCAAAGGGAGTCATCTTGGTGGCAGCATCCGGAAACGATGGAGGAGATGTTTCCCTCTACCCGGCACGCTACGATTCCGTGATAAGCGTTGCAGCCAACGACATCTTGTTAAACGTTGCATCTTTCAGTAACGGAGAAGCCTACGTTTCAGCTCCGGGAGTCCAGGTTCCCGTCTTAGCTCCGGACGGCAACATATACTTCGGAGACGGAACGAGCTTCGCAACCCCCCACGTTGCGGGAGTCCTCGCTCTCGTCGAGTCGGAGAAGGACATAACTCCCCAGCAAGCCTTCGAGCTGCTCAAAATCTCAACGGATGAAATCAATGATCCGAACAACAAGGTCGAGTACGGACAGATCGATGCGGTAAAAGCGGTCAACAACGCCTTAGACCTTGACTTGAAGGGAGGAGAACACTGGTACGACATAATAAAAGAGCCACAGATTCAGATCGTCGTCGGTTTGCTGTTGTTAGCGGGAATTATCAAGTTCTACATCCTGAAGGGAGGAGGTGGTTTGATTGAGGATTAGTTTAGAGGTTCCAAGATTCTGTGGTCACATCAAGGTCCGTAATGTGGTCACATTCTGTCTGATCGCTATTCTCGTGATGGCAGGGACTGTGGCAGCGCAGGGAGTCTATTACACATATCAGGGAAACACGACGCCCAACCTCTACGTGGGTGGGGAGATTCACTTTCCGAAGAGCCTTGCCGACAAGGTGAAAGTTTCTGGAGGGGTAATCCTCAACGAAACATCGGACGAGTGGATAATCAGGGCCACATCAAAGACGATCAACATCGAATACATCAAGCTCTCAGACAGGGATTTCAGCTATAGAAAGAGTACCTACGTAGCGAAAGAGTATCCTTCAGCCCTGTACAAGCCTGTTAAACCTGATGAGATGCGTTTAACGCTAATTCAGGTGAATAAGAACTACCTCAATCTAACAAAAGAACTCAACTCGTTAAAGCTCGCTGTGAAAACGATAGAGGGGAGACCAACTCTCGGTGAGGAATTAAAGGGATTCCTGCTTTATTTCCCGGTTATGTGGGTCGTTTACGTTTTCGTGGGTATTTTGGCATTCGTAGCTCTGATCGGGTGGTGGTATGAGAAGGATTAGGTTAATTAAGCTGGATCCAGAGGGGCTTCTTTTCGCACTGAACGGCCTGATATTCATCTCGTTAGGGGCCACGATCTTAAGGATCACGGAGATCGCCAAATTATACAGAGCCAGAATAGAACTGATATCCCCGTCTTACACCTCTTACGTGGATTTCGGAACCGTAGCGGGCTACGCCCTTCTTGCATTTGCAGTGTTACAGATTTTCATGGCCGCTATGAAATTCTACAACGCCCTTGAGCTTCAACGACTCGAACTCGACCTCGAGAGATTGGAGAAACTTGCGGGTATGGTGAAAGGTGCGGAATCGGAGGAGGTAGTATCCTATGCCACCGATTGATCCCCTTCTGGCGGTATTCTTAGGATCTGTTTGTCTTGCAGCCCTCATATCTATCTATCTGATAGCGAAGGCGAACATAAAGAGGAGGAAGAGGACGGAGAAGGTGGAGAGGGTTGCCGAAGAGCTGGGTATCCAGATATCGGAGGAGGAATTGAAGGAGATAGTCAGGGAAGAGATGGAAAAGGAGAGGAGCGTCGAAGAACAGCTAAGGGGCTTAGCACAGAAGGAAGCAGAGAAAAGATTGAAAAAAGCAACGCGAGGCCTTCACAAGGCGAAGGGACAGAAGATAATCGTTTGGTACGACAGCCCTTTCGGTGACAGCGTCGTCACTCTTGGAAAGCTCCACAGCTACGACAGGCTCAGCCTCGATGGTCATCACGGGTACTATGTTCTTTACTACTTCCCCAAGCACAATAGTATCTTCCTGAACGGGATCCAGGGCCTCATAAAGATTATCGGTAGAGGAAAGAAGAGGTTGGAGGTCCCCGAGGAGCTGATCCTCGTCATGGGACCTAAAGAGATCATAATCCACGCCAAAACCCTGCAATCCATAGATTCGAACACCTTCAGAGTCGTTCCGCCGGAGAGGATAATGCCGATCATTGAGGAGAACAGATTCCTCCGGAAAGCGTACAGGGCAATGTCAGATCTGAACACGGAGATCCTCAACGACGTGAAGAAGGTTGCCAAGCTCGGAATATTCGCGAACCCCTACTTCAGGCAGTGGTACTACCAGCAGAGGGTTTACAGCGGTGCCTACGACGAGGAGGACGAGTTCATCCCCCTGGAGAGCAGGAGGCTCAGGGAGGAGAACATAAGGAGGGCGAAGGAGAAGCTCGAGAAGATGAACGAGAGGCTTGAAAGGGGAGAGAGGTACGTATGAGCAGAATGAGCGTGGAGGATTACAAGGAGAGGATAGGTAGGCTCATGCTGTATAGGAACAGGATAATCGAGAAAGTCATCAGAGAGGCTGAAAAGGACTTCCCCGACATGAACATTCTTTCCGAGGAGCTTGCGAGACTGGTGGAGGCCGTTGACGAGTATGATGAGGCGATAGTCTCCATCCTGAGCGAGATTGGAGATAGAGATGAACTCATAGAAACCGTGGAAGAGGATGCTGAAAGGCAGAAGGAGGTAATCCCCTTCAACGAGTGGTTCATTTCGGTGCTTAACAGCATCAACGGCAACGACACCATGAAGGACTACCTCAAACTCCTCAAAGAGAAGGGAGGCGTCGCCCTCTCGGGCAAACTCCTCTCGGATCTGAACATCAAAAGGAACTGGGGGAGCACGATAGAGAAAGAACTCGAAGAGGCGAAAATAATCAAATCCCACAAAGTCGGATCCTCGAAGATCGTGTACTTCAACCATCCTGAATATTCAGGACTATCCGCTGAACAGATGCTGAAAATGATCGAATAAATCGGAAAAGTGTTCATTAAGGTGTTCAGATGTGATGCTAAAATATAATATGGCAAGACTCATGCTCCCGGAGAAGCAGGAGGACAGGTTTATTCCCGTTAGAGTGGTCTATCGTGGCTGTGAGTCTGCCGTAAGGATCGGCTGGAGACACGGAAGCCGCACACCCTGGATCCAACCGCACTACTTCAATCCCTCTGCCTATTCAATCGAAAAAGGCAAGGTCATCGTCGTCGTGGCGGGTAAGGGCATAGGGAAGACGAATCTCCTCAGAAACATGGTCCAGGCCTACTACCGCACCACCCGGAATCCGATAGTCGTATTCCAGGAGAAGAAGGACGACCTCAACTTCAACCGGTATCCGCCCGTTAGTAAGATCAAAGAGTATGGGATAGAGAGGATAAGGCTCGCTCCACCTCAGGGATGCAGGAACAACCAGAGAAGACTCATTCCACTGCCCGATGAGCTGAAGAAAGACGAGATGGAATACAAGCTGCCGCTCGCGGAGATGGATTATTCCACGCTCTCCGAATACCTCGGCAAGAGGATGTCGATGACCGTTGCAGGCCTCGTTTTGGAGAAGATTTGGCGAGATAGAAGGAATCACACGAGCATCTCCGCGCTGAAGGATGCGATAGCGAGGGAGATGCCGAAGTTCGAGAACGATCCCTACTACAACCAGATCTTGCTCTATCTGGAAAGGTTCCTCATATTTTTGGAGATAGACAGGCTTATCGAGGCTAAAAGAGCGAAGTTCGTTGACAACTACATCCATCCCGAGCAGATAAACGTGATCGACCTCTCGAATATAGGTGATCTTGACATCAAGAGGTTCGTAGTGGCCCAAACCCTGAACATGCTCGAAAGGGCCTACAGAAAGAGGGAATGCTTCATAGGAATAACGGAATCCCATATTTACGCCCCGGAAACCGGTGACTTCGAGTCGAAGAGGGCGACGATCCGTCTCGTCACCGTTTTGGCTCGGAGCTACGGCTGGACGGTTTTCCTCGAAACCCAGTCCCCCGATGCGATAGAACGAATAATCCTCGAGAATGCGGATGAGGTCTATATCCTGGGCTATGTCCAGAGGAGCAAGCTCTCCAAGATGCTCAGAACAGCAAGCGTGAACTTCGAAGGTTTCATCGAGTTGTTTTACAAAGTTGCGGGCAGTCTGCCCAAAGGAATAGGAGTATACGGTTCGGCCACAGACCCCTACAATCCCTATCTCGTGAGGATCCAGCTGAGCCCGGTTGGCTGATTCACGCTCCTCCCTCGAGGAGAAATTCCGGAGGTGAGACAGGTTGGGTGGTGAGAAAAGGAAGGTTGGAAAAAAAGGTGGGACAAGGAAGAATAAATCAAAGAAGCCAAAGCAAGCCCACAGAAAAAGGAATATTGCTAAAGTCAAAAAGACGAACCCGCGGACCGGCAGAAAAACCTACTATCTTGGTCACAGGGTGAAGGACACTGGAAAAGCAGGTCTATCCACGATCTCGGAGTGCGAGAGGATGGCAAAAGCGATCTACAACGACTATAAGGCAGGCAGACTTACGAAGAGGGAGGCAAGCGGGAGATTTGCCCAGCTGCATAACCGAACGATCCCAAACACCAAGGCCCTGAAAGGTAAGGTAAGGAAGGCCAAGGCTGCTGTGAAGAAATACTGGGACAGGCTTAAGAGGGATTAGCATGGAAATACGCATTCCTCCACTTCTCTCAATCATTTTTTTGATCCCGTATCTCATTGTGCCAGCGCTTGCTCTGTCTGAAGAAAATATCCCCTCGGTGGATCCAGGGATTACACCTGACTCCTCTTTTTACTTTCTGGACACTCTCTTCGACAATCTTCGCCTCAAATTCTGGGAACTCATGCAGGCGCTTAGACTGGCAGACGACGACAAAGTGGCTAAGGAGATGCTGAATATCATCGCGGAAAGAAAGGCAGAGCTGAGGTACTTGGATGCCAAAGGAAGGCTCCAATCAAAACTTGGAGAAAAGCTGCAACAAACTATCGAAAGATGGATCCATGAGTACGAGGACTACACCAGACCAAAGCTGAACGTGTCCTATATCGTAGAGGGCTACGACATTACGGTTAAACTCAAAAACGTTTGGGACAGAGAGATAACCTACGTCACGGGTGGTATAAAGGGCGAATCCGACGACGGAAAGAAGATAGACTACCAATCTCCGATTCCGTATCCGCTGAACCTTAAACCGGGAGAAGTAAAGGTCTTCGAAGCGAGGATTCCGTCGGAATATGCAGGCAACTGGACTGTTTTGGTTCACATCAAAACTTGGGACGGAAAGAGGCTCGTGAAGCAGGAGTTCAGGGTATCGATACCGGGGTGAGATCTTGCCCAGCATGGAGGATCCAAAGGTTTGGATCGCATTGGTAGAGCTGTTCGCCACCGCATGGCTTCTCAGGAAGAGATAGCATGACAAGGAGGATTTTGATTGAAATAAATAGGACATTCATCCGCGTAGACAACAAATACTTCAACGACGTCGACAGGGCCCTCGAAGAAATAAGAAAGAGGATTAGAAGGTATTGACTAAACTCGATTTTTTAACATCTCTTCCAACTCCTTCAGCCTCTCCTTAACCTTGGCTATCTCCAGCAAAGCATTCAAATCCCTGACGCTCTCCGCCTCCCTCTTCTCCCACTTCTCAACCTCCCTGACGGCCTCCTCCGTCAGAGGCAACCCGCAACGGGAACAGAACCTCGCGTTTCCGTCGTTGATCTGCAAACAACGAGGACACTGTCTGACTTCCAGATCTTTTCCGTTGTCTCGTTGCTTTATCCCATACATCTCGAGGATCTTCTCCTCGACGTCCTCCTCCAGAAGATGCTGGTAAACTTGGATCATCCTGCTCCCTGGAACCCACCCCATGTACTTGTTAACTATGCTTTCTGGTACCTCTTTCAGCAACTTCGTCGCCCTCGTATGCCTGAAAAGGTGTGGATAAATTCTCTTATTTATCCCTGCCCTTTGAGAAATCTTCTTTATATGCCTTCTTATCTGATCCTCACTGAGCTTCTTTCCCATGTTTCTGGTAAAACAAACCCAGAGCGGATCATCTCCTTTGCCACCAGGATGATCATTCAACCACTGTGCAAGATAGGGGGCCGAATAAACAACCCTTAGTCTCCTCCTCATGGTTTTACTCTTAGGCAACCATATCACTGCCCCATATTCGTCGAACGTTACATCCCTGACTCGCATATTACTTATCTCGCCTATCCTGGCTCCTGTCTCGAAGAAAACAGATATTAAAGCCCTATCTCTGCTGTTTTTACACACATTTATCATACGTTCGAACTCATCTCTCGTTATGAGGTCCTGCGGTGTTACGTTGCTCTCAGGCTTTGGTTTTCGAAACCAGCTTATTAATTCCTCTCTTCTCATCCACTTGAAGAACTTTTTCAGCGTTCTGCAAACCTCGACGTAAGTGTTATGAGCATATCTCCCCTTCCGAACCCCGTTCTTAAAGTAGGCGAGCACATTGATAACATCATCCTTTACGTATTCGTGCATGTTTTTCCCGAGGACCCTTCTTATCAGAATTAGGTACTGGACGTAGGTTGCGATCCTGGAATCAGAGATCCCTTCAGCAAGCAACTCTTTAACGAATTTATCGACATAAACACCATCCTCTCCGAACTCTTTTTTAATCCTGAGTAACAACCTATCAAGAGAGTTTGGCATAGTAAAATCCCCCTCATAGCCCAAAAACTTTAAGATTTGGGCCGTCCTGAAAGTGAAGGAATAGGGGGATTTAGTTTGGTGGGCTCCCGTGG
>JACDNU010000035.1 GCA_017656505.1 Archaeoglobus sp.
GAGTTTGAAAGTGTGAAAAAAGAGATTAGATTGTTGATTTTGCAAGGACCCTATAACACTATTAAACGTTTAAATATTTGTCAAATTTGGAACCAAAAGATCTCAGCTTCAAGGCTAAATACTAGCTAAAAACCGAAAGTTTTAAAGTTTCGTGTTATTAATCATGTGGTAGCATCCATTAGCATCCATTGAACGAGGTTTATAACTCTAAAGGAGGTACAAAGGTGGGGAAGAGGAGTTTTGGAGGTTTTAGCCTTGCAGTCTCCTTTGTTGCCCTGTATATATTCTGGATCTTAAATTCTGGAAGAATAGAGCTTCTTTATCTTTCGATGGGGGTGATATGTTCATTTGTGATAGCATACGTCTTTCATGAGATTTTCATTCCGATTAAAGAGCCTAAAGCTGCTTTTAGAACTGCGATCCGCTTTTTACTTTACATTCCGTGGCTTTTTTACCAGATAGTTCTTGCAAACCTTGACGTTGCGAAGAGAGTTCTGCACCCCGCGATGCCAATTCAGCCGCACATAATAACATTTCCATCTAAATTAAAGTCCGATCTTTCCATGACAACGCTTGGAAATTCGATAACACTAACCCCGGGAACTATTACCGTTGACATAGATCCTGATGGCACTTTCTACGTCCATTGCATCGCAAAGGAGCCTGCAGAAGCTTTGCTCAGCGAAGTTCCATGCGAGATGGCAGCAAGAGTAGGCTATGTGTTCGGTGAGCTAGAGGGGTGGAAGAAAAAATGATTTTTGAGATTTTCCTTTACATTCTTCTCATCACAACCTCAATCGTTCTTTACAGAGTTGTAAAAGGGCCATCAATCTTTGACAGAATCGTCGGAATAAATGCAATAGGTACGAAAACGATCATCATACTCGTGATAATTTCCTACGTCTTCCAGAGACCGAGTTTTCTCGATATTGCTTTGCTTTATGCCATTCTCAACTTCATTGGGAGCGTTGTTGTGAGTGTTTACCTTGAGAGGGGAGGTGTCACGGAGTGATAGAGATTGCGAAGATGGTTGTGGTAACGATTCTCCTCTCTCTGGGCTCATTCTTTCTGATAACCGGTGCCCTTGGTATCGTGAGGTTTCCTGACACGTATTCCAGAATGCATGCAGCAGGAAAATGCGATACCCTCGGCCTTTCGCTCATGTTAATAGGCTTCATAATTTATCAGGGCGCAGATCTGATCTCTGTGAAGCTGTTAATGATTGTCCTTTTTGTTTTCTTCACTGGGCCAGTCGCTGTTAACGCGATTATAAGGGCAGCTCTTACGACAGGCCACAAGATGTGGACTGTAGAAGGTTGGAGGGAATGGAAAAAGGAGTGGAAAGAGGGAAATAAAGGTGAGATAAGTGATCCTAGCGGTTGACATCATTCTGCTTGCAATTGCAATAGTCATTGCCGTGAGGGCGATCGTAACGAAAGATATACTGGAGGCGATTTTCCTTTTTGCAGGCTACAGCTTCATGCTTGCCGTAATATGGTTTGAGCTTCGCTCCGTTGACGTGTCATTTACCGAAGCGGCAGTTGGAGCGGGAGTATCGACGATTCTGCTCGTCGCCGCTATTGCTTTAACTTTGAGGTTTGAAGAGGAGGTTGAGAAATCAGCTCTAAGAGATTATCTTACGATCATCGCATGCGCGATATTCTTCATTTTGCTTGCATTCGGCATCCCTGACCTACCAAAAATAGGCGATCCGAATGCCCCTCACAATCTGCACGTGGTGCCGAGATACATAGAAGGCTCGTACGAAGAGAGCGGTGTGGTGAATATAGTCACAGCTATCCTTGCAAATTACAGAGGCTACGATACCCTTGGAGAGGTAACTGTAATTTTCACAGCGGGAATCTCTGTCATGCTCTTGCTCAGGAGGGTTCTGAGATGAGTGAGGGAAAGGAAATAAGTGGAAGGGAAATAAAGGACATGAAGAGGGGAATTATTCTCAAAACGAATGCTAAGTTCATGGTTCCTCTAATTCTCCTCTGGGGGTTGTACGTGCTCACCCATGGCACTTCAGGCCCGGGAGGTGGTTTCCAAGCAGGTGTTGTTCTTGCGGCAGGTTTCATACTCTATGCAGTCGTTTTCGGGTTAAAAGAAACGCTGGAGATATTCCCTTTCAGGGTTGTGCTGGTGATTGCAAGCCTTGGAGTGAGCATTTATGCATGGATAGGGGTTTTCGCCATTGTATTCGGTGGAAATTTCCTCGAGTATGGGAAAATTCCTTTGGCCCACGAGGCGGCAGAGTCTGCGAAACTTGGCATTGAGATGGTGGAAATAGGAATAGGCTTCACTGTCATGGCGATAATGCTCTCAATCTTCTACACCTTCGTCCAAAGGGGTGATTGAATGATCGATATTATCGATATGGTTGATGTGATCTTAACGAAATACAATTACATAATATACATTGCCTTGATGACTCTCGGCTTTTACGGGATGATAGGCAAGACGAATTTGATAAAGAAGCTCATTGGAATGAGCGTTTTCCAGTACTCAATCTTCCTTTTTTACATCTCAATTGCGGATGTCGAAGGCGGAATTGCACCCATACTCATTGAGCGAGAAGCAACTTACGTTAATCCCCTACCCCATGTTTTGATTCTGACTGCTATAGTCGTTGCAGTAAGCACTCTTGCAGTGGGCTTATCGCTCGTTGTGAGGATATACCGTGAATTTGGGAGTATTGACGAAAGCAAAATCCTGCTGAGGTTAAAAGATGATTGATGTCGTTCATCATTTGCCAATCCTGCTGATAGCTTCCGGACTGATAGGGGCCTTCCTTACGCCGCTGATCGGTTTGATAAGGAAAGAGCTTTGCAATTACTGGGCCACTTTCGTAACCCTAATTCAATTTTCCATAAGTATTGCCTTATTTTATAAGGTAATTCAGGTGGGGAGGATCAGCTACTGGTTGGGTGGCTGGGAGCCACCTTGGGGGATAGAGTATGCGATCGACATCCTCAACGGCTTTGTGCTTGTTGTAGTTTCAACGATATGTTTGGCGGTGGTAATTTATGGCAGAAAAAGCCTTTTGAAGGAAGTTCCGGAAAAAGAGATCCAGCTTTACACACTCTACATCCTTTTATGCACGGGGATGCTGGGAATAGTCATAACTGGAGACGTCTTCAACCTTTACGTATTCCTCGAGATAAGCTCTTTGGCAGCCTATGCACTGGTTGCAATAGGTGGGAGAAACGCCCTGATGGCTAGCTTCAACTACATGATCATGGGAACAGTTTCAGCATGCTTCATCTTGCTGGGAATAGGTTATCTTTACCTCATGACTGGCACGCTGAACATGGCCGATCTCTCGAGACTTCTTCCCCCAATCTTTGGGAGGCCGGCAGTTATGATAGGCCTTATTTTGCTCGTTGTCGGCTTGAGCATAAAAACGGCCTTTTTCCCTTTGCACACATGGCTCCCAGATGCTTATACATATTCTCCCTCTGCCATTAGCGCCCTCCTTTCAGGAACTTTCACTAAAGTTGGCGTCTACGTTCTTATCAGACTGATTTATACAATCTTTGGCTTACAGTATTTCCTCGCGAACATCGACATTCTGATCTTCCTTGGATGGGTCGCCTCTGCCGGAATTGTTTTCGGTGCGATAATGGCAATAGCCCAGGAAGACTTCAAACGGATGCTTGCTTACTCCAGTATAAGCCAGATCGGCTATATTGGCTTGGGAATCACGCTTGCAAACAAATTCGCGATTGCAGGAAGCTTGCTTCACATATTCGGCCACAGCTTGATGAAATCTGGGCTTTTCATGGTTGCGGGTTTGGTAATCTATTCTAAGGGAATAAAGAGAGTCTCCCAGCTTGAGGGAATGGGGAAAGCGATGCCCTACACGATGGCAGCTTTCTTAATCGGTGCGCTTTCAATGATCGGCGTTCCACCGACTATTGGCTTTGTGAGCAAATATCTTATCCTTTTGGGTGCTGTTGAAAGGGGAGAATGGGCTTTCGTTGCGATAATTTTATTCAGCAGTCTGCTAACCGCAGCGTACTTCTGGAAGGTGTTTGAGAAGGTTTATTTCAGCTTTGGCGATTCAAGAGTTGAAAAAATTTCGGAGAAATCGAAAGAAGGTCCCCTAACAATGCTAGTGCCAGCCCTAATTCTCGCCGTTCTCTCGCTAGCCGGTGGTTTTCTGGCACCCTATCTTATCAAGGTGTTTGAACTATGGATCTCAACCATAGGAGGTGTCTAAGTGGTCGTTTCACTCGCTCCCGGGCTTGCGGTTCTCACAACTCTCACCGCTTCCATATTCATCCTGATCTCAAGGAAACATCCAAACGTAAGGGAAAGCTTTTCTGTGGTAGCGGGAATGGTAATGTTCGCAATTGTTTGTTCAATGATCCCTGCCGTTATGGGGGGAGAAATCGTTCAGTTAGAGATTTTGGAATTTCTACCCGGTCTGTCGCTCAAGTTCTCTGTCGATGCTTTCGGCTTGTTTTTTGCCTCAACATCCTCCTTCTTGTGGATATTCACAACCTTCTATTCGATCGGGTACATGAGGTCGCTTGAAGAACATGCCCAAACGAGATACTTCTTCTCCTTCGCAATTGCGATGGTAGGGGCTATAGGCGTTGCCTTCGCTGGAAATCTCTTCACGCTCTTTATTTTCTACGAGATCCTTACAGTCTCGACCTATCCTTTAGTCGTGCATGAGGAGTCGGAAGAGGCGATGAGCGCTGGCAGGAAGTATCTCGCCTACCTCTTGACGGCAGGTGTTTTCCTCCTCTTTTCGATTGCCGCAGTTTACTACTACACCGGCACAACAGATTTCAGCTTCGGTGGAATTCTTGGAAACAAGGTTCCTGACTTCATGTTGAAGGTTCTTTTCGTTACCTTCATGATTGGATGTACGAAGGCAGCCTTCATGCCCCTGCACTCATGGCTTCCAACCGCGATGATAGCTCCAACTCCTGTTAGTGCTTTACTGCATGCTGTTGCGGTCGTTAAAGCTGGGGTTTTCACCGCTGTTAGAATTATACTCTATGTTTATGGAGCGGGTTTAATGATGGAGTCAGGAATAGCAATCCCATTCGCCTACTTCGTCTCCTTCACGATCATCGTTGCATCCCTCTTCGCCTTATCGCAGGATAACCTAAAGCTCAGGCTTGCTTACAGCACCGTAAGCCAGCTTTCCTACATAGTGCTAGGAGCCTTGCTGCTAACCTCAAATGGCATGCTCGGAGGGATCTTCCACATAGCAAGTCACGCTTTCGGCAAGATAACGCTCTTCTTCTGTGCAGGCTCGATCTATGTAGCTTCCGGCTTGAGAAATGTGAGCGAGCTATCTGGCATAGGCAGAAAGATGCCGATAACGATGCTCTCCTTCGCTATTGCAACGCTAACGATGATAGGCTTACCGCCTGGAGCAGGATTCATAAGCAAGTGGTTGCTCGCTTTGGGAACGATAGAGGCGCATCAAATAGTTTTGCTCTTCGTTCTGCTTGTAAGCTCAATCTTGAATGCAGCCTACTTCCTGCCAATAGTTTACAAAGCCTTCTTCGAAGAGCCTAATGGCATTGACGATGTTAGCGAGGCTAGTCCTTTCGTCTATGTTCCTTTACTTCTAACAGCAATCGCATCGATTGCAATCTTCTTCTATCCCGATTACTTCTTGCAGCTCGCAAAACTTGCTTTGGGTGGTTAGGGTGAGTCAGATGAAGCCAGATAAGAATTGAGCCGAGGTGGTAAGGATGGAATTGAGTTTAGCAGGTCTCATAGAAAAGGAAGAAAATCTAAGAAAACTTAGAAAGCTCTTCCTTCTAATCTTGGCAATAACGGTTATAGCAGACTTCTTCGTTGAAAGGCATGCTGAATTCGTATGGCAGCAAATTCCAGGCTTCGCATCTTTCTACGGCTTCATTTCATGCATCTTCATCATAGTCTTCTCGAAGTGGATCGGCCACAAATGGCTGATGAAGGATGAGGACTACTGGGATCATTCAAGCTCAGGTCTAAGCTTAGGCGAAGAGAGTAGTGAAACTGGTGAAACTGAAGATTCATCCAAACCTGCATCCAAAGTATCCTCTGAATCTGAAGCTAAAAAAGAGTCTGAAGGAAACTCCAGAAAAGCTGGCAAATCAGGAGGTAAACCATGATCCCTCCAGCTTTCATCTTCATCTTGGCAGCTTTGCCAATCCCTTTCCTTAAAAACAGAGTAAGAAACGTCTACCTTCTCACAATCCCTGTAATAGCTTTCCTCAGCCTTCTGACAATGAAAAAGGGAAGCTATCCCCTCGCAAGCTTCATGGGCTACCAGCTCACCATGAGGGTAGATGAATTGAGCATGGTATTCGCCTACGTCTTCGTTATCATGGCCTTCGCAGGCGTACTCTATGCTTTGCACAGCAGAAACAATTTGGAGTTCTTCTCAGCTTTCCTGTATATAGGAAGCTCCCTTGGAGTTGTCTTCGCAGGCGATCTCGTGAGCCTCTACATATTCTGGGAGATAATGGCTGTAGCTTCAGTCTTCCTAATCTGGCTGAACAACGAACCTTGGCAGGAAAGAAGGAAAGCCATAGCAGCTGGCTTTCGCTACATAATGGTGCATGCAACCGGGGGAGTAATACTTCTAGGCGGAATAATTCTTTACATCATCAACACCGGATCAATAGACTTCAACCAAATCCCCTATGGCGATCTTGCATCCATTCTGATTTTGATAAGCTTCATCCTCAATGCAGCAGTTCCACCTCTCTCAGCTTGGCTCTCTGATGCTTATCCAGAGGCAAGCGTTACCGGAGCAGTATATATGACAGCCTACACTACAAAGACTGCTGTATACGTTCTAATCAGAGGCTTTGCTGGAGTTGAAATCCTGATATGGCTGGGGGCAATAATGGCAGTATATGGAGTCATCTACGCAGTTTTGGAGAACGACATTCGTAGGTTGTTAGCTTACCACATAATAAGTCAGGTCGGCTACATGGTCGCTGGAGTTGGAATAGGAACACAGCTCGCCTTAAACGGCTCTGCCAGCCACGCTTTCTGTCATATTCTCTACAAAGCTTTGCTCTTCATGGGAGCTGGAGCTGTAATCCATGTTACAGGAAGAAGAAAGCTCACCGAACTTGGTGGAATTTACCGTTTCATGCCCATAACCTTCTTCCTTTACATGGTAGGCGGATTTTCCATCTCAGCCTTCCCGCTTTTTAGCGGATTTGTAAGCAAGTCGATGGTTATCGCAGCCTCTGCCGAAGCAAAACTTCCAATAGTATGGTTGATGCTCACTCTTGCCTCCTCAGGCACCTTTCTGCATACGGGCTTAAAGCTCCCTTACTTCACATTCTTCGGCGAAAATTATGCCGAGAAAGCCAGATCAATTGAGATGGAGATAAAGACAGGAAAGGAGAGAAAGAATGAGAAAGCCCAGATAGGACAGATAGGTGAGCCGCCTTTGAACATGATCGCTGCTATGGCCTTCCTTTCTTTCCTCTGCATTTTGCTCGGCGTATATCCAGAGATCCTTTACCACATGCTGCCATATCCCGTTGAATTCGAGCCTTATACCGGACAGCATGTAACAGAAACAATGCAGATTTTACTCTTCACAGCCCTGGGCTTCTTCCTGCTGCTGAAATACGTAGCTGGAGAGCCAACGATAAGCCTCGACACCGACTGGTTCTACAGAAAGGGGGCCAGGCTCTTCATGCGCTTTATCACTGGCCCATTAGCCTCAGCAGCTCAATTTCCTCTCGATGTTGCAAATGAGATAGTAGCGAGGGTCAAGTGGTTCTCGAAGAGTCCGGTTTCTGCGACCTTTTTAATCTTTGCAACAGGATTCTACAAAACATTTGGAGCGCTTCCGGGCTTACAACCAGAACATGCGAAAATTTTGATTGAGGAGGCATGGAAAAACTATCCTGGAGAACCAGTAAGAAGGTCGCCCATAGGAGATAGCGTAATTCTCGTTTTGCTTATAGTGGTGATATATGGGATTATTTCCTTTTTGATACCTTAATTTGATCTCGATTAAAATTTCAACCTTTCAAACTTTAAAAATCAAAACTCTTCTTTTTTTATTTCTTCGGCGTGCTCAAAACCGTATTCCTCTTCCTCATAGCTCTCTTCGTATTCTTCCTCCTCGTAACTCTCTCCATAACTCTCCTCATATTCTTCTCTCTTTCTTCTTTCCTTAAAAAGCTTGAACACATCTTTTATTATTACGATGTCATTAACCGATTTCACAAGGCGGTAAGGGATTATAACACCTGGAGCCTTTGAGTCGATAATCGATTTATTGTAATCTCCAACCGCTAAGCCCTTTATTAGCCTTTGATCAATGTCGATGAGCACATCATCAACCTTACCAACGTATCTCCCCTCATCCGTGTATACCCTTAAACCAAAAAGGGTAGAGATTTCTCCAATCATGTTTCCACCATTACCACTACATCCAACCGAATATATATTTTTTTACCTTTACATATCGGGTTTTTGGAAGAGGTTAGGTTAAATATCAGAATTTGCTCTTAGAAACGGAACGCCGCCTTGGAGAGGTTTTTTATATCCCCCTCAAGAATACATTTTAATGAAATCATCTTTCAGAATTGGAAAGATTGCCGGAATTGAGGTTGATGTTCACGTAACCCTTTTCATAATCTTAATCATCTTCAGCTACGCATTGTATTTCACACCCTATCCCTATGGCTTTCAGGGACTTACCTACAGCAACTTCGTGAGGGCTGGACTCTCGATTATATCCTCCATCTCCCTTTTCCTTGCCGTTCTATTTCACGAACTGTCGCACTCTATAATCGGAAGAAGGAGAGGTGTAAAAGTTAAAGGCATCATCCTTTTCATCTTCGGCGGAGTGTCAATGCTGGAGGAGATGCCAAAAGAGCCGAGGAAGGAAATTGAAATTGCATTTGCCGGGCCGTTACTCAGCATTTTCCTAGGGGTACTTTTTTACGGAATTTCGCTAACCCAGATCCCCATCTTGGCAGAGTTTTCCAGAGTTTTCGCAATTTATAACTTGGTTCTGGCCCTCTTCAATCTCTTACCAGCCTTTCCTTTGGATGGTGGCAGGATTCTCCGTGGGATATTAGCAAAGAGAATAGGATTCGTCAATGCAACTAGAATCGCAGCAGAAACTGGTAAGCTAATGGCCTTTCTCATCGGAATTTTTGGTCTTTTCGTTAATCCGTGGCTCATCCTGATTGCGTTCTTCATTTACATGGGAGCAAATGAGGAAGAGAAGATCGTGATGGTTGAGAATGTGCTTAAGAGGGTTAAAATAATGGATATAATGTCTCACGATCCCCTTACAATATCTCCGGAAACCAAAGTAGGAGAGGTTCTGGAATTGATGCTTGCCCAAAAGCATCTTGGCTATCCCGTTGTTGAAGATGGAAAGCTCGTTGGCATTGTAACACTAAAGGACATCTCCAAAGCCTCAGCCGAGACTCCCGTGGCTGAAGTTATGACGAGGGATGTTGTAACGATCTCTCCCCTCTCAAGTGCGTTTGAAGCATTCAAGCTGATAAATGAGAAAAAGATCGGGAGATTGCCCGTAGTCGATGAAGGCAAAGTTATTGGTATAGTTTCTAGAACGGATCTGATGAGAACACTCGAAATCATAGGCATTCAGGAGGCATTCAAGGGGGTGCGGAAGATTGCAAAACCCGCATGAAATGCGAGATGAAGATCGCGACGATGCTGAGAAATCGCAATCACACGATGGTGTGCATGGTATCGATGCCGGAGCATATGATACACAGGAAAATACACATGAAACCTACCTTATTATTGTAGGAACGGCCCACGTCTCCAGAAAATCGATTGAGGAAGTTGAGGAAGTTATCCTTAGCGAGAAACCGGATGCGGTGGCTGTTGAACTGGATCACAGAAGATATCTCGATCTTGTTAAGAACCAGAAACCGGAGATCTCGTTGGTTGATGTAATAAAGAGGGGTGAAGCTCACCTTTTGTTATTCCAGCTCCTCCTTTCCTACTTCCAACGAAAAATTGGGGAAAAATTCGGGGTTAGGCCCGGAGAAGAGATGCTTAAGGCTATAGAATGTGCCAAAAAAGTTAATGCAGACGTTTTGCTTATAGACAGAGATATAACGATAACATTCAAAAGATTTTGGTCATCTCTGTCCATTTTTGAAAAACTTAAGCTTGTTTTTAGCCTTATAGGAGGACTTTTTTCAAAAGAAGAGGTTGACATCGACAAGATGCTTGAAGAGGATGTGCTTTCCACCCTCGTCTCTGAATTCCAGAAAATATCTCCTAATGCAGCAAAGGTTCTGCTGGATGAGAGGGACGCTTTCATGGCGGCTAACTTGATGAGGGCATCCTCAAACTACAGAAAGATCGTTGCAGTAGTTGGAGCGGGACATAAAAAAGGTATCTCCGAATATCTTCTTCACAAAGAAATTCCCGAGCCGGAATCCCTGCTTGAGGTTAAGGAAAGGCGTTTCAGCTTTACGAAGGTTTTTGGCTACAGCATACTTGCGATAGTGGCCATAATCTTCTTGGCTATCGTGTCTTCCCTCAACACCCAGTTAATTCTCACGGCTTTTCTCTACTGGTTTCTGATTAACGGAATTCTCTCAGCGATAGGAGCTGCGATAGCTGGAGGCCATCCTTTTTCAATTTTAGCAGCCTTTCTTTTCGCTTGGCTAACGTCATTAAATCCTGCCATTGCTGCAGGATGGGTTTCTGGGTTGGTTGAGGCGTGGATAAGAAAGCCCACATCGGGCGATTTGGAAAAGCTTTCGGAGGCGAAAACGCTAAGAGAGATGGCAAGAAACAAGGTGTTTAGAGTTCTTTTGGTTGTTGCCCTAACAAATGTTGGAAGTATGATCGGCACCTTCTTAGGGATCTATGCTGTAGTTAATCTCACCGGAGTTGACATTACAACGGTTCTGAAAGATAGAATAGCCCAGCTTGCGGGTTTGATTTTGGGTTAGAATTGGTAGATTGGGAGAGGATTGGTAAGAGATTGGCAAAATTAGCATTAGCTTTAATGATGAGTTAGCATTAGGTTTAACATTGGTTAGCGATAATGCTTTAAACATTTTAAAAACTAACGCCTAAGCTAACCAGATCGGCGACCTCTCCATTACTCCCGAAAAACCTTTTGACTAGCTTTTAATTCTCTCGGGGTTGAATCCTTTTTTAATAAGGAGCTCCTTGACGCGGTTTACATGGTTTCCTTGGAGCTCTATAACTTTATTTTTAACAGTCCCACCACACGCAAGCTTTGATTTTAAGTATTTCGCCAGCTCTTCGATGTTGATCTCGCCCATGTCAATGCCCTCAATAAGGGTTACTTCCTTGCCATACCGTCTTTTCGATAGTTTTATTAGAATTTGCTGCTGTTCTTTGGCTACCTCTTCGCATACGCAAAGATCTTTTGGCAGCCCACAAACACTGCAAATTTCCGAACTCATCTTCTGCTTATACCTCCGATGTTTTCCACTTTAATTTTAAGATTTTAAAATTTTTGGTTGGATATGCGTTTGCTTCCCATTTTACTTTTCTGTTTTTAAAATTAACTTTTTGAATTTATTTTTGAATTTATTATTTGCTCCAATTCAGGTCAGGAGGATGCTGCTAAGCCTCAAAATCTCCTTGCCGTCTTTGAATATTGTTATGTCCCCTCCACTCTCCGACACAACTATAGCTATAGCTTCCGTTTCTTGAGTAATGGCTGCACAAGCCATGTGTCTTGCTCCAAGGCCTGGTTTTATTTTCAAATCTGAAGCGGAGACGTCTAAGTACCTTCCCGCCGCAATAACGGTTCCGTTTTCATCTACTACAAAAACGCCATCCAGCTGGGCAAACTCCCTTATCGTCTCCCAGATGTATGGGTCCTTGATATTCCTCATTTCGACAGAATGTCCCTCGAAGGGATTTATTACGAGTTGTCTGGAACGCTTCATAACTTCTCTGACATCCCCAACAACGAATGCAGTGCCGATGCTTTTTCCCTCTCTGCCTTTAGTTGCGAGGCTTACAGCTATATTGAGGATAGCTCTGACCGTTTCAGGGTCAACTCTCTCACCACATTCCATAATCGCTTTATAGAAGCTGCTTTTTTTAGGGCTTAGGATAAGGATTCCTTGATAGGATTCTAAATTAACAAGGATTATGAGATTGTCTGAAATCGGGATATTTTTCAGGTAGGCGAGGGATGAGACGTACTCGAATGTGTGATGACCTACTATCATCCTCTCAATGAACTCTGCACCTAAAATCTTCTCAAGATCGTACTCCTTTTCCAGAGAAAATACGACCGATTCAATGTAAGCAGAATATTTTTTCGGTATGTTATAAATTTTTACACCATTTATGGATTCGAGATCAACATAGCTATTTGAGATTACAAAAATCTGATCTTCATTCATCGCTTTTGCGATCTCGGCAGCGTTTTTGAGGAGCAAGTCAAGCATTAATAAACTTAAAATCTACAATGAATTTTAATTTTTGCCTTAATGGATGATGAACGAAGTGAGCAGATTAGTGATAGGCAAGAGGGGAAAGAAAAATAAAATCTCCAAATGAGTAGCTGGTATGATTGTTACAACCTCGAGAAAACCGGGGAGGAAAACGAGATCGTTCGTAAAAATCCTCTCCGCTTACATGAACTGGAAATACGTTCCAAGAGGTAAAATGAGTCTTGAAGAAATCTTCTCCATATCTCCGGAGATTGCACTGGTGGAGGAGATAAAGGGTAATCCGAGCATCCTCAGGATATTCAAGAATTCCCTAGAAGTTTTAAGGCTCAGATTCAATCTCGCAAAATCTGTTAAAGTTAAGATGGATGACTCTCCAGTGTTTTTCTCAGGAAAACTCAGCTTCGATCCGTCTTTGCTGGGTGCAGTTCCATCGAACATTGCCGGCGAGAAGATAAAAAGGAAAATAAAGGCGAGGGGAGAGATTGTAAAGGAGGTTATTGCGGGAAAGAAAAAAGGCAGGAAGTTCCTGAACTTCACCTATCGTGGAAAAACAGTCATCTTTCTGTATTTGGATAAAAGGCACTGAATCTTGGGAAAGCCATCGAGGTGGTTGCAGATGTATTCCGGAAGCTTCAGATTCAGGTTTGAAGACCCAACAAAAGCGGAGATAGTTTATTCCGCTCTTAAGCCCGAAGAGGGGCAGGGTATAAGGAATGAGGCAAAAATTTATTTAAAGGGAGAGGAGTTATTGCTCAGGCTTGAGGCTGAAGATTTAACCTCCTTCAGAGCCTCACTTAACGCATGGTTGAGGTTTATAAAAATATGTGAAGAGGTGTTAGAATGAGTGCAGAACTTCCACCCCAGCTTCAAAATATGGTTGCTCAGCTCCAGCAGCTTCAGCAGCAGCTTCAGATAGTGGTCAACCAGAGATTGCAACTGGACTCATCGCTGAAAGAAGCAGAAATGGCCCTTGAGGAGCTACAAAAGAAAGAGGATGCGATCGTATACAAGGCGGTAGGGGGAATCCTCGTTCAGACGAGCAAGGATGACATGGTTAAAGAACTTGAGGAGAAAACCGAGACGCTGAAGATAAGGATAAAAACCCTCGAAAGGCAGGAGGAGAAGCTCAAAGAAAGGCTTATGGAGCTCCAGAAAAAGGTCCAATCGATGCTTGGACCCCAAGCTGGTTAGTTCAATAGATGGTTAGGTTTGGAGTTTGGTTTAGTTGGGTTTAAGGGACAAAAATCACTCCTATTTTTTACTGGTTAAATTTTAAACTTTAAGTTTTAACCTAAAATTTTAAACCCAGTCTTTGGCTGTGTTTTTCTACCATCACTCTTTCGAAATGCTCAAAAATCTCAGTTGGCTGTGGTAGTTTTCGGTAGATTACTCCTTTTCCTACCGGATCCTCACCCCTCTTCAGAAATTCTTCAATTTTTCTTTCTCTTTCCAGTATCGTCTTTTTATAGTTTTCAAGCTTTGTAGCCAGCTCATCTCCTCTAACAACGCTTCCATGCCCGGGGATTGCGATTTCTACCTCGTCAGCCAGCTTCTTTACCTTATCAATCGATTTTATGAAGTCGGTTACATTGCAGTCTAAGCAGCCGTACCAGGGGAAGGAGAGGTCAATGTCTCCGAGAAACAGAATCCTTCCGTCAACGAGGAAGCAGCAGTGTCCAGCTGAGTGGCCAGGAGTGTGAATTACTTCAACGCTCACCCCAAAATCAAAGCTATCGCCATCCTTAAACGTCTGACTAACCCTGCAAAATGGGAAGTTTACGAATATTTCTACCATCTCACCGATAGCATACCTTCTTTTGAATTCCTCAAAGCTTTCAACCGCTTTGGCATCAAGCTCATGAACGATAACCCTTTCAGCTTTGCAGTTCATCGCAATGTGATCTTCGTGCCAGTGGGAGTTGAGAACGGTATGAAATTTAATCTCGTTCAAGACTTTTCCAGCGCCAGTATCGATGAGACAGCCATTAACGAGTAGGCAGTTACAGAAAGGGTATCTTCCTTTATTCTCTCCTTCAATTAGCCTGATTCCCTTTCCAAGGTTCAAAATTGCTCCTCCTTGGTAATCGATTTAAAATTCAACGATTTAAAATTCGGCAAAATTTTCCTTCTTAGCTCCGCAAACGGGGCAGGCTTCCGGAGCCTCGTCGATGGCTGTATATCCACATACGGGGCAGATATAGACTCTCTTTATATCGATATCCTTACCGCTCTTGACAGCATCTCTTGCATCGGTATAGAGCTTTGCATGGATCTTCTCCGCTGAAAGGGCATAGTACGTACTCTTTTCAGCCTCTTTTTCTCCCTGTAATTTTGCAACCTCGTTAAAAACCGGATACATCTCCTCAACTTCATACGTTTCCCCTTCAATCGCCTGGGTGAGGTTATCTTGAGTATTGCCAAGTTTTCCTAGTGCGGAATAGTGATTTCTTGCGTGAACGAGTTCCGCAAAAGCTATTGCATGGAAGAGTTTTGCAACATTTTTAAAACCCTCTTTTTCTGCAAGATCCGCGAAAAGCATATACCGCATATGGGCTTGGCTTTCTCCGGCAAAAGCCTCCTCCAAAAATCTTCTTGTCATTTTTCCACTTGCGACCATATCTCAAATTTTATCGGAAAGATAAAATCCTTTTGGATTTAAGACTTTAAAGTTAAGACTTTAAAAGTTACATTTTGGAGTTCAGGTTTTAAAGTTCACATTTAAGACCTCAAGGCAACATGCTCGGTTGTTGGAATAAAAAAACGAGGCAAAAAAGAGGCATAAAAGAAAAGATTAAATAAACTCCTCCAACCCAAATGAAAAATGTATGAAATTTGATGTCATCATCGTTGGAGCCGGGCCCGGAGGTATGTTTGCGGCCCATAAACTGGCAGGAAAACTCAAAGTTGCTGTTTTTGAGATGGGTAGAGACATTGATAAAAGAAAATGCCCGATAAATCTCTCCGAGACCTTCTGTATGAAGTGTGAGCCTTGCAACATAACTTCAGGAGTTGGGGGGGCTGGGGGGCTTTCAGATGGAAAGCTCAACTTTGTAAAGCCTGAATATCCCTCAAGCTTTACGGTGGGTGGAGACTTTTTAGGTTTGGTAGATCAGAACTACCTTCTTGAAAAAATGGATGAAGTGGATAGGATTTTCCTTGAAAATGGCGCTCCTGATGAGGTTTATGGGATGGATAATGGAAGGCTTGAGGAATTTTTAAGAAAGGCGAACGCAGCTGGCATAGAGTTCGTCCCCCTGAAACAGAGGCATGTGGGTAGCGATGAGCTACCCAAGGTGATAAAGAACTTGGAAAATTATCTAATCGGAAATGGAGTTAAGATATACCCAAAAACCTCAGTTGTCGACATAAATCCCGTGGAAAAGAAGATTGTAACCTCAAAAGGAAAGGAATACAGATACGAAAGATTGATCATCGGCGTTGGGAGATGGGGGGCTGAGTGGCTGGAGAAGTGGACCGAGCAGTACAAGCTGGCGGTTGCAAAGAATTCCGAAGCTAGGGCAATCGATGTGGGAGTTAGGGTAGAAGTTCCAGCATCAATAATGGAGGAGATAACATCGGTAATCTACGATCCAAAGCTTAAAGTTGTCACGAAGAAGTACGACGATTACCTCCGAACCTTCTGCACCTGCCCATGGGGCTGGGTTATAAGGGAGGACTACGGGGATTTCTGTTTGGTAAATGGGCATAGCAAGGCGAAAGAGAGATCGAACAACACGAACTTCGCTTTACTTGGCCACTACAAGTTCACAGAGCCCTTCGAGCATCCAAACGAGTGGGGAAGGGATCTCGCAAGGATAACAACGAAGCTTGGAGGGGGGAACCCCATAATCCAGAGGCTTAAAGATTTGAGGTTAGGGAGGAGAAGCACAGAAAACAGGATAAAGAACAACATACTTGTTAGGCCGACACTTGAAAAAGCTATACCGGGGGATATAAGCCTAGCTTACCCGGGAAGGGTCGTCACGGACATCTTAGATGCCCTAGAACAGCTTGATCGTGTCATTCCAGGAGTTGCCGACGACTCAACGCTAATTTACGCTCCGGAAATTAAGTTCTATTCTTTAAAGCTAAAGGTTGACAAAAACATGCGAACGAGTATAAAGCACGTTTATGCCATTGGCGATGGAGCTGGAATCAGCAGGGGAATTGTTGGAGCTGCTGTTACTGGATTGATAGCTGCAGAGAGCATCCTGAAAGATTTTAAGAAAAATTGATTGGTTATTAATCGGGATGTCGGGTGGTTTTATGGAAAAGATAACTGAAGAAGTAAGGAAAATTGTGTCGGAGTATGGAGATGTAACAATCGGCATTTTCGGTTCGCACTCTGCGAAGGAGGCCGGAATATCGGCAAAGAGTTTTGGTTTTAGAACGGTTGTGGTAGCTCAAAAGGGGAGGGAAAGGCTTTACACGGACTTTAACCGCCATCTTTACGACGAAGTCATACTTTTAGATTCCTTTAAAGATCTTTTAAATAGGGAAGTTCAGGAGAAGCTGATTGAGTTGAATACAATTCTCATCCCAAACAGGAGTTTTGCCGTTTACGTTGGATATGATGGTATTGAAAAGGAATTCAAGGTTCCAATCTATGGCAATAGATTCATGCTGAGGGCTGAGGAGAGAAATTTTGAAAGAGGACAGTATTATCTGCTTAAAAAAGCTGGATTGAGATATCCGATCGAGTTCTTCTCTCCCGATGAGATAGACAGGCTGGTCGTTGTTAAGGTTCAGCAGGCAAAGAATCCTTTGGAAAGAGCATTTTTCTACGCTTCCTCGCCTGAAGACTACTACAAACAGGCGGAAGAACTTCTTAAGGCTGGGGTCATTAATGAGGAAGGATTGAAGAAGGCCAGAATAGAAGAGTACGTTCTTGGAGCGAGATTCAATGCGAACTTCCACAGCTATGCCCTGAAAGACGTTTTCGGGAACCTCGACTTCGTTGGATTCTCTGACAGAAGGCAGGTTAACTTGCAGGGCTTTCTTAACCTTCCTGCAAAAGATCAGTTGAAGATCGATGTGCCGGTAAGAAATGAAGAAATAGGACATTTTGGGGTTACGATGCGTGAGAGCAAGCAGCAAATGGTTTATGAATACGCTGAGAAGTTCATTGAAACTTGCAAAGAAGAATATCCTCCCGGATTGATTGGTTTATTTGGATTACAGGGAGCGATTGCATACGATGTTAATGATAAACTCGACTTCTTTGTCTTCGATGTTTCGCCAAGAGTGCCTGGAGACCCTGCGATCGGGCCAACGTCGCCTGAGATGAGAAATCTGAAGCTGAAGCATGGGATAGACATTGAAGATCCTCTCGACCTGTCCATGATGGAGATCTCAAAGGCTAAAGAACTGGGAAGACTGGACGAAGTGGTAACTTGATAATTAACTGATAACTGATAATTAATTTTTGTTTGATAATTTGAAATCTAATTTGATTAAAATTAATTAATAAAATTAAATTACTCAACAAGAACGGCGTTAATCACTCCCTCTTGGGAGGGACGATTCGTAACTCTAGCTTTTCCAATGGAAGTCTCGATTATGGCACCCTTGGTTATGACATTCTTCCTGACATAATGAACGTGAGCCCTGTTCTCAACCACGCTCTTGATCTCGGCCTTGACAACCTTGTTCTGCTTGGGATCGTAAACGTTTGCAAATTTATCCATCACTAGCTTAACCTTTACATTTCCCCCTCTCACTCGCTCCATCTTAATCTTCCTCTCACCTATGAGAGTCTCCACTTGCGGTCTCCCAAGCTCGTACTTCCTCTTTTTCCTAGCACTCCTGATGAGCTTTCCAGTGTATGATCTTCTACTCCTTCCCTGCCAGACCATTCGACCACCTTATCTCCATTAGGGCAGAATCTCTATTCGACCACTACTTAAATATTTTTTTGTAGTTGGAAATTTTGATTGGGGTTGGAATGCGGTTGAAAATTCGGTGGAAATACAGTGGAAATGCAATTGGAAAATGTCCGAGTCTAGATAGAACCATCAGATGATCAGATAAAAACCATCAGGTGAAACTCCGATGTGAAACCATTAGATAAACCATCAAATGAACCATCAGATAACCCCAGCCCCCTCTAAAAGTTTTTCATCTTCAAGAATTTCAAGGCCACCATCAGCTCTTATTCGCTTATCTGTTCCCATCAAAATTATTCTGTTCCCGATTTTTGGTACTATCTCAAGCTCGTGGGTGGCGGTGATAATCGTCGAACTACTTTTCTGAATTATTTCCAGAATTTTCTTTCTGGTCTTACCGTCAACATTTGCCGTTGGCTCATCTAGGAAAAGGATCTTTGGATTTAGCATTATAGAGCAAACTATCGACACCTTCTTCTTCTCTCCACCACTCAATCTAAACGGTGGTTTTTCAAGAATTCCGTCTATCTCAAACCTCCTAGCAAACTCTTCGGCTATTTTTATTGCCTCATCAAATGGAATGCCGAGTTGGGCAGGAGTGTATAGTAACTCCTCCTTTACAGTTGGATTGAAAAGGAAGTCATCTGGATTCTGAAATACGACTGCTACGTTCCTCCTTAAAAACTCGGAATTTTTTCTCGATGGCTCAACCCCTAGAATTTCTATACTCCCCTTGTTTGGTGGGATCAAGCCAGAGAGAAGCATCATTAGCGTAGACTTTCCGCTTCCATTAGGGCCGAGGAGAACAACTCTTTCCCCCTCAAAAATTTCAAGGCTAACATCTCTGACTCCAAGAGTTCCGTCTGGATATGTGTAAGAGATGTTCTTCGCCACCAACGCCTTTTTCGGCAGTCCACTTTCCAAATCCATTAGATGTACCACCAAACAAAGGCTGAAACGAAGGTTATAAAAAATGCTTCGATAAGGCCGAACTTCATCGGGAATGTATACGGCCTCTGTTTAAAACCACCTCTTGAAATTGAGGAGAGATAAACCCTTTCCGACCTCTCATAGATTCTTATAAAGAAAACACCCAGAGCACTTCCACCATTTTTCCAAATCTCCTTGAAGCTCAGTCTTTTTATCCTTCTACTCTCCCTTGCGAGCATAACTCTCAGCATCTCGGCGAATGTCAGCGTTATGTATTGGTAGGTTATCACTAGAACTGAGACGAACGACTCGGGAACCCTGAAAAATCTGAGTGTTGAGATTATCTCAGAGAAGGGGGTTGTTAGGATTATCAGGCTAAGGATAGAAACGGCCAAAAAAACTCTGAAGGAAAAGACGAGTGCATAAATCAGCCCAGGCTGCGAGATTGTAAGGTCAAAGCTGAAAGCTCGTGGAAGCACAACTAAGAATGAGAAAAGCGGAAAAAGCCATATTCTTGAAAGAAAGAGCTTAAATTCAATTTTTGAAGCGAAAACTAGGAACAAAATAAAAAATAGCATGGGGGCCAATTTGAAAGGATCGAAGGTTGAAAGGGGTAAAATTAAAAGGATCAGCATCCCTGGGAGCTTAAGCCTCGCATCTAATCTCTGCAGAAAACCCCTCTTGTAGACTGTACGCTCAGTTGTGAAAAAGTTTTGGAAGAAATTCGTAGCCTCTTTCAGGGTTTTCTCTATCAGATCCATGATTTACCTCGATATGACCTTGGCAACTCCAAAAGCCACACCCATAGTTATTAAAGCTCCAACTACTGCTGAGATAAGGGTGCCTGAAGTCATATCCAGCCCAGGAACTGAGTAGTCAGGGAGTATTCCTTCGTAAAGCGTCTTCTCCTCCGCTCCAAGTTTTTCTGCAATGTTTTCCAAAGGTTCAGAGTATCCGACCAGATCTGCTGCATATGCAAACAAAGGGGAGAGAATTATTAAAACTCCTAAGACAATCCAGAACTTTTTGGAAAACATCCAATCACCCCGTTGCAGGCTTTTCAAGTATGTCCGGCCTCGATGTAGCAATGTAGCTCACAACTCCAGCCGTAACGAATCCTTCAACGATTCCAAGCAAACCGTGCCAGATTCCCATAACCGGGACTGTAACAGCTATGGAATAGTCGAATGAGCTCGATAAACCAATCTCAATTCCGGCGAAGATTGCAGCTAACGTAATTCCGAGCCAGCCAGCGATTGCAGATGCTACAAACACACTTCTCCTCTCCAGTAGCTTGAAAGCATAATATCCGACGAAAACGCTGACAATTCCCATGTTCCAGATGTTCGCCCCTAGAGCTGTTATCCCACCATCGGCAAAGACCAAAGCTTGAATGACCAAAACTGAAGCCATAGCAATACATCCAGCGAAAGGACCGAGGATTATCCCTGCTAAAGCCCCTCCAACGAAATGGGCGGAAGTCCCACCAGGAATTGGCCAGTTTAGCATCTGGGCAGCGAAAATGGAAGCGGCGATCATCCCAACTAACGGAGCTTTCCTATCGCTGAGATCATTTTTTGCCTTAATTATTGAGATGGCGAGAACTATTCCGCTGAGAATGTAAAACGCGAAAGCGATATCCAGGTCGAGAAATCCGTCGGGTATATGCAATCGATCACCTCCGTAATATTTGAAGGAAAATTCGTGTTACTAGTTAATAAAGATTTCTATTTCTTTGATAAATATGAGAATAATTTAGGCGAATAGCAATAGAATAGCAATAGAAGTTAGCAATAAAAGTAGAAAATAAAAGGCCCTTTTGGCCTTTAAAATCACTTGCTCAGATATATTTCTATCGTGGAGACGTTCATCTGCCTTCCCTGAGCTGAATCGAGCTCTTCGGTGTCTATTTTTATCTCATCGACTTTCACACCGGGAAGGAACCTGTTTCTGACGATTTCGGCCACATCTACAGCCCTGCTGATAGCCCTTCCCCTAGCCTTGATTACAACGTTTCCAACTCCCTCGTTAAATTGGGTTATTGTTGCCAGAACGTAGTTCATCACAGGCTTATTGCCGACAAAGACAACATGTTCCTCTGCCATTTCTGATCACCCCGAAGTTAACGAATTAAATTCGTTATTTAAACTTTGCTGGACTTAATTTATTTATTTGGTTTATGGATTTCATAACCCCTGTGGGTTTCAGAACTGGTATCCCCTTATCTGTCTTTTGAATGCACAACATAACAAGCCGTAAGCTTTAATTAAGCCGGGCAGAAAATCCATGGGAAATTAAATTTTCGCTGGTGGTTTCATGATTGGTTTGAAATTCGATGACATTGGAAGCTTCCCCTTGCCTAAAGGAATTTCAAGGGATTGGGTTGAGGCAAATCTCAGCACAAGGGAATTTGAGGAGATGTGTCAGAGAGCTTTCCTGATGAAAGTCAGAGCTGGAGTGGAGGTGGCGAACTATCCCCAGTTCAGGGATATGGTCAGGATGTTTTTGGATTTGATAAAAGATGAAGCATTTCAGGAAGATGCTTACTTGATAAAGAAAGAACACGCGAAGATTCCGGAGTTTGAAGCACTGGAGAAATTAAATTATGATGGGGAGGTTAGGATATGCATCACTGGCCCATTTGAGATATATCTTGCCGAATTTGGAGCAGTAATATTTGAAGATGTTCTGGCATCAATCTCAAGGTCTCTGGCTAGATTTGCTGAAAACGCTCTAAATTCCAAACTTAATGTCACATGCATAAGCTTGGATGACCCAAGCCTCGGCCTTAACCCTGAGCTCCAGCCAACGCCTGAGCAGATTGAAATAGCGTATGAGAACTTTGATTTCAGTGCTGACGTGCAAATCCACTTGCATGCCCCCCTTTTTTACTCAAACATTTTGGAAGCTGCTACAATCGATGTTATTGGAATTGAGTCGGCAAAAGATGAGAAGGCGATGGAGTTTGTCGATAAGGAGGAGCTGGAGTCGTATGAAAAGAGACTCAGGATAGGGATCTCGAGGAGTGACATAGATTCTATGATCGCTTACTTTAATCAAAAACATGAAGTTAACGCTTGGAAGGACGAGAATCTAATTTTCCAAGCAATAGATGAACTTGAAGGCGAAAGCAACATTTTGAGAAGGTTGAGAAAAGCATACGATATGTTCGGTGAGCTAATCGCATATGTTGGCCCTGACTGTGGTTTAGGCGGCTTCCCCACGCAAGCTTCGGCTGTAAAGCTCTTTGAGAACACTGCAAAAGCGATAAAAGCTTTTAGGGAAGGTGGGGGCTAGATGGACTATATCGGTTTTTTCGTCACAGCCTTTACAACGATATTCGTAATTGTCGATCCCCCCGGCAACATACCGATGTTCATAGCCGTAACAGAGGCTTTAAGTCATGAGGAAAGAAACAGGATATCAAAAAAAGCAACAGTAATTGCTGCAGCCCTCTTAATTTTTGTAGCAGTTACAGGAGGAAGCATTCTCGAGTTTTTCAGGATTACCGTCGACTCACTAAAGATTGCAGGTGGCATTTTGCTTTTTGCGGTTTCGGTGGACATCCTCATGGGCAGCAGGAGGAGAGAAGTCTATGTTGAGAAAAGTAAAGAGAGCATAGATGTTGACTCGCTTGCCGTTTTCCCAATAGCTCTTCCTCTTTATTCTGGCCCAGGAGCGATAACTGCTGCGATCGTGCTTTATTCGTCTGCAGAATCTCCGCAGCTTAAGCTACTGGTGATCCTCAGCATAGTTTTAACCTATGTAATTGTTAGACTAACGCATGTCTACAGCTCCCAGATAATTCGAGTTCTAGGAAAGAGCGGCTCTGATATAGTAGCGAGACTCATGGCAATATTCTTGGCAGCTATAGCTGTGGAATACTTCTTCTCCGGGTTGGAAGGGAAGCTCTCCTCGATGAGACTCTGGTAGGCGATGCTATGAAGAGGGAATACCCGGAAAGGCCTTTAGTTGGAGTGGGGGCGGTAATTCTTGAGGAAAATCGCATTTTACTGATAAAAAGGGCTTCAGAGCCAAACAAGGGTTTGTGGTCCGTTCCTGGTGGACTTGTGAGGCTGGGAGAGAGGCTCGAAGATGCGTTGAAAAGAGAAGTAAAGGAAGAGACTGGCCTTGAGGTGGAAGTAGGAGATCTTGCCTTTGTTGCAGAAGAGATAATCGAGCTGGAAGGCATAAAATACCATTACATAATCATAGATTTTTTCGCGAGCATAAAGGGAGGAGAACTCAGAGCTGGAAGCGATGCGTTGGATGTGAGGTGGTTCGACCTTGATGACCCTAATAGCCTTGAAAATGTGGTTGATTTCGTTGGGAAGATAACTGAGGAAATAAAAGCTGGGAGGAAGGGTGTTTTTCTCCGATAAATTAATCCAATGCTTTTTTCACAGTTGCCTCCAGAGCGTCGATTATTGCATACTTAACTTTGTGCTCTTCGAGTTTCTTAATCCCCTGAATTGTTGTCCCACCGGGTGTGGTAATTCTCTTTACTAAATCTTCCACCTCGTAATCCTTCAAAGCAAATGCTGTTGCTTCGAATATCGAGAGGGCAGCTTTTTTGGCAAAATCAAAAGTTAGACCGCAACTCAAGCCGGCATAGATGAAACCCTGAATGAACTTTGCCACGAAAGCCGGAGAACTGCCAGAAAACGCAGTCATGAGATCAACCTCCATTTCTGCTTTTGCGAGGTAAACTTCTCCAAAGTTGGAGAGCAACTCCTCGATTTCCTTGTCGTAAGATGGATAATAAACCGTGAAAGCTTTTCCATACTCTGCGAAAACGTTGGTCATGGCTCTGAACACCCTCGCTTCGGGAACAAGCTCCCTAAGCTCATCAAGTTTTCTCATTGCAGCGAAACTAACAACCTTTTTGTTTTTTACTTCCTCCCTTATCTCTTTCAGCGCATCGGGAACATCTTTGGGTTTTACGGTTATAAACACCACACCCGCTTTTGAGGCGGCATCTTTGCTGCTAACAATTTTACACCCTAGTTTTTTCAACTCTTCAAGTGTCTCTTTTCTTCTTCCACTCGCATAAACCTCCACCTTTCCAACCAGTCCCTTTGCAATCGCACTTCCAAGGTTTCCGGCTCCGATTATTGCAACACTACTCAAGTCCGAGTTCTTCTTTGACATTCATCAACCCCCTAATTCCGAGTTCGTAGAACTTTGGAAGCTCAATGTTCAGCTTCTCGATCTCTCTAATCCTGTTTCTGTCGCATCCAGCTGCAAAGCTCTTGTCCTTGAACTTCTTCTTTATCGTTTTCGGAGTTACGTCAGAAAGCCTACCTTTCTTCACAAGGGCAGCAGCTATTATAAGGCCGGAAATGGAATCTGCAGCTTGCAACGCTATCTCAACCGGCTTCTCGTAATCTCCAAAAATCGTGTGATTGTGCCTCTTCACAACCTCAACGATATCTTCGGCAATTCCCTCCTCACTTAAAATTTCAGCCCCCTTTAATCCATGCTTGCTCATGTCTTCCGCGACAAGCTCGTAGTCTATGTCGTGCAGAATGCCTATAACCTCCCACTTTTGCTCGTCCTCCCCGAGATATTTTGCGACTTCTTTCATGATAGCAGCAGTTGCAATGCAGTGTTTGATCAGATTCTCCTGCTTTACGTATCTCTTTAATAAACTTAGGGCATCCTCACGATTCATCTCCGTCAAGGAAACACCTCCTTGGAGAGGTATATTTTTAGATACTTAAATCTTCAGTCATACTTTCACTCATGCCTGAGGTCATCGAATTCATCTAAGTATCTAAGTCAACCAAATCAAAAAATCGGAACAATTTTATGGATGAAATGTTAGTTTAAATCATGAAAGAAAAGCTTGTTGATGCTGAAAAAGCTGTTGAGCTCATCAACGACGGAGATTCCATAACTTTCAGTGGGGTTTCGATGGTAAGGGTGCCAATGAGCTTCATTAGAGAGATAATAAAAGCAGGGAAAAAGGATTTATATCTCATCGATCGCGAACCCGGAATCGATTTCGATATTCTGATCGCGGCAAAGGCCGTTAGAAAGGTGAGATTTGCGATGGTTGGTTTTGAGCTTTTCGGACTAGCGCCTAACTTCAGAAAAGCAGCTGAAAGCAAGGAAATCGAGTGGATTGAGGATACCTGTGGAGCTATAACCAATGCCTTAAGGGCTGGAGCCTCGGGTATGCCTTTCGTTGTCGTCAAAGGGATTCTCGGCACGGATCTGGTTGAGATCCATGAAAAGGAAGGGACTTGGAAGGTTATAAAGGACCCATTTAGCGGAGAGGAGATTCTTGCCGTTAAAGCTGTGAATCCCGATGTTGCTGTGATTCATGTTCAGAAGGCCGACAGATACGGGAACGCTAGTATTGAAGGCTCGAGATTTGAAGACGTTTACAAGGCAAAGGGGGCTAAAAAACTCATCATAACGGCTGAGGAAATCGTTGATACCGATTACTTCAGAAAGTATCCTGAGAGGAACACGATTCCGTACTTCTATGCAGATGCTGTCATTCATATGCCGAAGGGAGCATATCCAACAGCGTGTCCGAATTACTATCCGCCAGACTACGAGGAAATCAGAAGGTATCTTGCGATGTGCAGGGAAGGAAAGGTTGAGGAATACATCAAAGAATGGATAGGGGGGCGATAAGATGGAAAATATGGAAAATGTGGGAACTCAAAAGATACATCCAGCGGAGATTATGATAAAGGCGATGGCCATGGAGATTGCCAGCGATGACATCTTTCTGCACGGTTTAGCCTCTCCGCTTCCAGCTCTCGCAATGCATCTGGCAAAGCAAACCCATGCTCCGGATGTTGTTTATCTGAACGTTGCAGATGCTTTGGATCCCGATCCAAACGAATACAAGCTTTGCCCCTCTTCTGCCGATCCCAGACATGCTGTCAATACTATTGCGATAGTTGAGCTCCTCGAAACCTTCGATCTTGCAATGAAGGGCAAGCAGCTTGGAATGTTTCTTGGAGGGGCTCAGATAGATTCGAGGGCAAACACGAATCTCACATGCATCGGAAGCTACGAATCTCCAAAGGTTAAGCTTCCTGGCGGTGCTGCAACGGCATTCTTAACACCCTTGGTTAAGAAACTCGTTCTTTGGACGACAAATCATTCCAAGAGGGTTTTTGTTGAAAAGGTGGATTTCATAACCGGCTTGGGATACGAAGAGGGAAAGGACAAGGAAGTTACAGTCATAACGAATTTGGCAGTTTTCAAGGCTGGGAAGGAAGGATTAATCTTGAAGAGTGTGCATCCCGGCGTGACAGTGGATGAAGTTATAGAAAACATGTCTTTTAAGCCGTATGTGGAGGGAGAAGTTCCAACTACTCCAGCGCCAACAGAGGATGAACTGGAATTAATCAGGAAATTAGATCTGGATGGGATTAGATTTTCAGAGTTTAAGAGATAAGAGCGGAGCTTAAATCCTATTATATAAATTTTTTTAATCTCTCAATGATGATGTATTAATCAGCAAATCTTAAACATATAATTTTTCATTTGAAATTTATCAGGTGGTGCTATGAATATTGCAACAAAGATGTTAGTCATTATAATCGTAGGAAGCCTTGTACCTGTGGGAATTTTCGCAGCCTCAATTTCCGGAATGGTTTTTGGCTTGGAGGCTGAGAGTCTTAAGGCTTTGGATCAATTCGGCAAAGATGCGGGGGAGAAGGTTGGTAATACTGCTGAGAAGTATTTGGAAAGATCCGGTGAAGAGACGGTGCTGAGAATCGCAACGGAGAATGCGATCTATCTGAGAACGCTCATCAAGGCGAAAAACATAACCACCATTCAAGATCTCGTTAATGATCCTGACATTCAGAAAGTAGGATCTCATGTCTGGTATGGGAAGGAATACGTCTGGATTGGGGGTGTTTATGGTGATAAGGACTTTAGAACCTTAGTTCATCCGTTGAGTGAGAAGATCTACAAAAAGCATCTGGTAAAGGATTTGCACTGGAATGAATCTCATCCTGACTTGCTGAACATTTTGCAGAGTTCTGCAATTGGCGGGATCGCAACCCAGAGCTGCGGATACTATGTGTGGGGGGAGGTTTACGGCAAGCCGGCGAAGAAGTACCTCTGCAACATCCCAATCGGAGTTGAGCTGCTCGATAAAGAAACGGGACAGATGGTACCGCTTCTAACTGGAACCGGTGCCTACTTCGATTCTTACTTTAAAGACATCACCGCATCGCAAGTATTGCCCGGAGAGAGCGTTGCCGGAGAAATGCAGAGCTATATAGAAGAGACTAAGAAGGATTTGGAGGATTCCTTCTCGCAGGCTGTTTTCATGACGAACGTGTATCTTGCCATCGCCATCGTTGTGATCGCAGCAATTGTGGGGGTTGCAGCCTACATGGTCATAAATCTGATCTCAAAGCCATTAGACGATCTTGCAAAGGTGGCTGAGAAGATTGGAAGTGGAGATATATCCTCAGAAATTCCACACAGGGAGAGAGAGGATGAAATTGGAGTCCTTGCGAGAAATATGGAAGGTATGAGGAGGAGTTTGGAGATAGCCAGCGAAACACTGAAAGAAATTTAACTGAGGAAATGCCGGTCGATTACGATTTGCTGCTGGAAGAGCTGAAGAAGGAAGCAGGACCTTTGGCAAAAATCTTCTTAGACAAGGCTATGGACGCTCTGGAACTTAAAGACCTCAACGATACAAATTACAAGGATGTTTTGGGGATATTGAAAATGAATCCGACACTGAGAAAGTACGTGGAGGTGGTGGAGAAAAGGCTGAATGGGCTTTGATTAAATCAGCCCACAACCCTTTATCTCTACTCTTTTTCCCTCTAATTTTACAACATCTCCCAAGAATCTGGAAATAACGTACGCGTTACTCTTCTGGTGTAGGGTTATTTCGCTGGTTGTGTAGGATGTTCTCCCTTCAGCTACGGCACCGAACACCATCAGCTGATCCGCTAAATGTCTATCGACCACTGAATCATCCTTTAACTCGGTGAGAATTTCCAAGGCAGCCTCCTCACCGACCTTTTCAGCCGGCTTTCCTCTCTCACCTAGCGAACTACCGCCTTTAAAGCCGTTCCAAAGGGTTATAGCGCTACCTGTGGAGAAACCCTTTAGTACTTCTACTTCAATCTCCGAATCAAATCCTTCTTTGGAAATGAGCTTTCTAGCTGTCTCTGCCTGCCTTTTTGCCACATGATCTGGTAGATTCGAGCAGTGACTGATTCCCTGCACGATCTCCCCACTTTCGTTGGAAAATTCAAGGCCTTCAAGGGAGCTTTTTGAAGTTTTTACTCTCACCAATCCTCCACCCTTTGGATAGTATCCCCTCTTAAGAACCTCAAATTCGCACTTTACACCCATTCGAGAAAGGGCTGCTAGCGTTACGTTCTTGAAATAATCAGCGGTTGGAGCCCATCTCACATCCGTTCCGCCTGTAATTGTGAATTCACAGCCTTTGAGGAGGGAAGGGAGCAGAATCGATTGCAGAATCAGAGTAACGCTTCCTGCAGTGCCAATGTCTATCTTCAATCTTCCAGATCTAACCTCTTTTGGCTTGAAAATCACCTCAGTTGAGCCGAGTTTAAGTCCTTTAACTTCTGCATCCGTAAGCATTTTGGCAGCCTCTATGCCCTTCAAATGTTGAGCCGCCAAACCCGGCTTTGGGCGGTTGGCTCTGATGTTGAAGATTCTCACTACCTTGCCGGTGAGACATGAGAGGGATATTGCTGCTCGCAGAATCTGTCCCCCTCCTTCCCCATAGCTTCCATCAATCTCGATCATCGCTTAAGCCTTAAAGCCCAAGTGCTTTAAAACCTATGGAAGATCAAAAAAGCTTAAATAGAAATCAAGAAAATTTGATTTATGGGGTGTGATAGTTGCGAGTTCTACGAGTTCGATGGAGAGAAAAGACACTGCATCTGGTTTGAGACACGCATATTGAGAACATTTCCGGGATGGAAGGAGAAATTCGAGAATGGAGAGTTAAAGTTCAGGGGTTGCGGTTTTTACAAGCCAGGATAGTTTATTTAATATATTAAATCTATTAAATTCAAAAATTTTTTTGTTTAGCATAATCATTCAGCATAACCAGAAACCCTTTTATCTTCTATTTGCCTTCCAGTAACATGGGGCTTGAATTGAATGGTGTGCCAGTAGATGATACATACTGCGAGGCCTTCGACGGCATATATTCTAGATTTATCGTAACCGCAAAGCATAAGTGGTTGCTTAAACAGGCAGCTTATGGATCGACAGCTTTGCCTTCGACTGTTTTTGGTGAGTCGGAAGGCGGAGTGGACAGATGGCTTTCGCCAGAGGAGACGCCAGATGGAAGGCATGGAGCGATAGCTCAAGTCTGGGTTCAGAAGAGCAAAAAGTTTCTCGATGTTCTGATGAGGGAGATGAGTAAGAGGCTGAGGCAAGGAGTGCTCGTTGTTCCAACAACGAGGGTTTTCAACGCAACTGACAGCGAAACGAAGTTCGATGCGGAAATAAATGTTGGAAGATGTGGAGATGGCTACGAATGGGAAGAAGAGATGTGGGGGAGGAAGGTTATAAGAGTTCCGATAATGTTTGGGGAGTTTATAATCGAGAGGTACATCGGCTATGCGGAAGGAATAGCAGGCGGTAACATCTGGTACTTCTGCGAAAGCGAGGAAGCTGCTTTGGAGGCTGGGGAGCTTGCGGTCGAGGCTTTGAAGGAGATAGATGGGGTGATAACCTCTTTTGGAATATGCTCGGCCGGCTCGAAGCCTGAAACGAAGTATCCGGAGATAGGGCCAACGACCAATCACTACTTCTGCCCAACCTTGAAGAACAAGATCCCCGATTCACTCGTGCCAGACGGCGTTAAATCGATCCCGGAGATAGTCATAAATGGAATTAATCTAGATGTACTCAAAAAAGCCATGTATGTCTGCATGGAGGTTGCAAGCAAAGTAGATGGGGTTGTAAGGATTTCAAGCGGGAATTACGAAGGAAAATTGGGGCAACACAAGATTTATTTGAAGGATATTCTTGAAGAATACTCTTGATTTTTTATTTTCCATTTTCACATCCATGAGTGGCCTTACTTATCCTGAAATCATAGAGAAATATATTTAAGTTAAAAAAACAAAATAAAATAAGATTATGACGGTACTGTCAAGTTAACACCTCCAATAGTTATAGAAAACCATAAAGCTCTCCA